>JAFZSR010000006.1 GCA_017619275.1 Prevotella sp.
TGGACGGTGCTACTCGCTGAAGACAGTTATCCTGCCCAAAAACATGAAACGCGTCAGGGAACGTGCTTTCCAAGAGAGCGAATATCTGGAGACATTGGTCATCGGCGACGAGTGCGAGGAATTTGTCTGGAGTGCCTTGGACGACTGCGCCTCAATAACCCGCATGTACATCCTCTCGAAGAAAAAGTTGGCGATGGAGAACGAAAGCTGGGTGTGTCGTAACCTGTGCAACAACTACAGCCCGACGTTCGATGCCTTCTACGTGCGTCCCTCGCTCTATCAAGAATACATCAATGATGATGCCTACACCGGTTCACAGCAGCGCACCAACAACATCTCGAAGGGTGCCTTCAACGACGACGAGTCGTTTGCTGCCTTTGCTGCCCATGCCGCCGCTACCAAGGACGAACTGATGCAGATTGGCGACGTCAGCGGCTGGTTCCGCAACCATATCGGTGTCATCGACCTCAATGCCCTGCAGTACACCAGCATCGACTCCCTGCGCACCGCCGACGTGGCGCCGCTCACACAGCTGCGCAGCGTCACCCTGCCTGCCTCCGTCACGGGCGTGGGCCAGGATGCCTTCAAGAACGCCATCGGTCTGCGCTACGTGGATCTGAGCCAGTGTGCCGACTATGCCCCGACACTCGCCGCCGAGGGTGGTGTACGCTCGCTCGGCATCGGTGAGAACACGCTGGCATACGTGCCTGCAAAGTATGGCGAGAGTGCCGACGTGAACGTGGCCGTAGGCGACAGTACCAGCGGCGTCTTCCACGCCCAGACCTTCCGTCTGGTGGACGGACTGGACTACTGCGTGCCCTACGCCGTCGAAGCCGACAACGTGGAGAACACCCGCACGCTGGCAAAGAGCCCCGTGCCATACACTGTCTGCCTGCCCTACGCCATCGACATCCCTGCCGGGGCAAAGGTCTACCGGCTCTCGGGTCGTGGCACGAACGAGCTCATCTTTGCCCAGCATACGGGTCGCATGGAGGCCATGCAGCCCTATCTCGTCTGGACGGAGAACAATGACGCCCTGCTCTCCACCGTGAGCACGACGCTGCCCGCCAGCACCGACGGCAACACCGTGGGCCGTCAGCAGTCATCGGTGGGCTATACGCTGCGCGGCTCGCTGAAAGCGATTCCTAACCTGGAGGCCGTGGAGCTGGGGGCCTACGTGATGAACGACGATGCGAAGTGGCACCCTGTGCTCTCCGACTCGGAGGCCCACCGCGCCGTCACCATCCCCGCCTTCCGCTGCTTCCTGCTGCAGAGCCGTCAAGGTGCCCGCACCATCGGCATGACGCTCGAAGATGCCGACGGCATCGTACGGCTGCGCACCGTCGACAACGACGGCACCGAGTGCGTCTACGACCTCAGCGGTCGCCGCATCGACGAAAGCGCAAAGGGAATCATCATCAAGAACGGTAAAAAGACAATCAATAAGTAGAACGACCATGAAGAATCTAAAGATAATGAGTATGTTGCTCGGGGGCCTGCTGGCCCTCGGCAGCCTCGCCTCGTGCGGTGGTGACGATGACGATGACAATGATGAGCCGGAGGTGCAGAAAGCCACGAGCGCCAGGGCCGAGTATGTTGTGAACGTGAGCCAGGACTTGCTCAATGTCGCCACCGTCACCATCTATTATATTGACGCCAACGGTCAGCAGGCGCAGGAGAACGTCACCTCGACCACATGGACGAAGAACGTCAGCTTCGCCGCGCTACCCACCAATGCCGGTTTCAGCGTTCAGGCCGCCTTGAAGGGCGCCGCCACACAGGAGGAGTACATCATCGAGGCCGACGGGAAGATGACCGTCACCGTGCTCGACCAAAAGGGCGTCGTCATCGGCAATCCCTTCGTCGGCAGCAAACTGGAGGTGAAGGGTCTGCTCGGCCCTGACTACCTAGGCCAGTACCTGACGCGCATCAGCCTCCGTCTGCTTGAGGCCAAGGCCATCGCCGCCGACGGCACCGTCAGGGACACCTCCATCACCTGGGGCGGCAACGCAGACAACGATGATCCCAACCGCGACACCGATGTCACCACCGACGGCGCCACTGGCACCACCCGCGGACTGTAATATAGAATAATCGAATAGCATATCATAATCAACATGAACAAAAAGAAAAGCATTTATTTGTTTTTGGCAACATTTTTGCTGTTGGGTATGGGGAGTACCTTTACGGCCTGCGGTAGCGATGACGACGACAGCGAGGGCAACAGCGAAGTGGCAGCGCTGAAGGCGCTCCTGCTCGACGAGAACGGGCAGGTGTACTTCGATCCTATGGGGGAAGGCAACTATAAGATTGGGTTGTCGTCGAAGGAAGACGCCATGAGCCTGATTAAGCTCTATGTGGGCAGCGTCTTCACGGGACAGCCCCGCGTCTATAAGCTCGACGACAACAAGGGCTCGATAGATGTCGCAAGCGGTGGCGATGGCGTGTACTACTCTGTCGGATTCAACGTGGAAAGCATCCCGCAGTTCCGGCTGTGGATGCTCGACGAGGGCGGCAATTCCTTCGGAGTCAACCATAAATGCAATATCTGCGGCTTCACCTGGGTGAGCACCTTAAACAGGTGTCCCAGGGCCGGGAACAGAACCTATCATCCGTAAAACTATGAGACGACGGCAACTATCGACTGCCATATGTAGCCTTTGCGTGCTGCTGCTCTCCGTCGCGGCGCAAGCCCAGACGGTGAGGGGCAGCATCGGCCTCATCGGGAAGCTGGGCCACTGGATCGACGCCGCAACAGGTGAAGGCATCGACTCCAGCTATATCGAGGTGCCCGACCTGCCGTGGCAGATTGTTGCCAAGGGCATTGCCACCCAGAGCGACCTGCACATGAAGTCAACCTTCGACGGCACCCAGATGTATCAGGGTGTGGTAGGTGATGTCACCGTCGAGCCTCGCATCCGCACGGCCATCACCTCGTCCGTCGGCCTGTGGGTAGGCTACCGCGGTTGGGGAATAGGCTATTCTGCCAGCGTTGCGGGCGACAAGGGCGTTGATTTGGACCTTGAGTCCACGTCGACCCGTTATTATGCCAAATTGCGGCTTCATAGTTTCGAGGGCGGTGACTTCGAAACCCGACTGCGCGGCTACTTGGCCGATCCCGAGGACGCCACGGCCGCGCCCGAGCCTTTCGATTTTGTGCAGCCGCTGTATCTCAGCTCGCCCGTGAAAATCAAGACGCAGCTCCTGGAGGGCGTCTATATCTTCAACAGTAACCGCTTCTCCTATACCGCCGCCTACGACCAGTCGGTCATTCAGCGGCGCTCGGCTGGTTCGCTGGTTGCCGGACTGCGCTATTTCCATTCCGATTACGACTATGCCCACGACAGCAATGCCGACCTCATCCTCAACATGAACGACATCGGGCGCATCGACACGCGGCAGGTCAGCATAGGAGCGGGCTATGCCTACAACTGGGTTCCCGTCAAGGGTCTGCTCATCAGTGCCCTGGCCATGCCGATGGTCACGGCCTATAACCACATCAAGACCTACAGCTACGATTCCAATTATCGGCAGATGGCCCTCGACGATGTGGTGCACAGCGACGATGAGCTGCCCCGTGAGAACTACCGCATCACGCTGATGGATACCGACAGCCGCAACAGCCGCATCATGCTGAATGTGAACAGTCGTGTATCGGTGAGCTATAACTGGTCGCGCTGGTTCGTCAGTGCAAACGGCAACTTCTATCATTCCCGCTACCGCTACGAGCACAACAGCGGGCGACTGAACGACTGGAGTGCGACGCTCAGGCTTGGCGTGAGATTATAAGAGTTAACGAATTCATACCCCGACATGCAGGTATTCCATAGAATCAGCGAGTGGTGGCGACGGCTCGACGAGCGACAGCAGCAGCCCACGATGCATACGGTGCAGACCGATGAGGAGCACAAGTGTGCCAACTGCGGCACGGCATTTGTGGGGCGGTTCTGTCCGCAGTGCGGCTTTCAGACCAACCGTCAGCGCATGACGGCGAAGAACGTGCTGTCGGGCTTCCTCGACATCTGGGGCATGGGTTCGCAGCCGATGCTGCGCAGCATCTATGAGCTGTTCTGGCGACCTGGCTATATGATGCGCGACTACCTGAACGGCCACCAGCCGCTCTACTTCCCGCCGTTCAAGATGCTCGTCATCATCACCCTCTTCTTTGCCCTTATCTGTTCGCTGCGTGGCGTGGTGCCAAATGCCGAGGATGCTTTCGTCTATGGCGACGTGTTCCAGCGCTATGGCGACACGCCTTGGATTATCAGTTTCTTCAGCAGCGTCGACAGCATGCTGGTATGGCTGCATACGCATCCCGCCTATCAGGTCATCGCTGCAGGCGTCTTATATATTCTGGCCTCTTGGATTGTGTTCCTGCGGCGGATGTTGTTCTTCGAGGTGTTCTTCTCGCAGCTCTACATTTCCTGTCAGATGCAGATAGTGGGAGCGGGGTGGGTGCTGCTCACAGGCAGCGAAGCCTACTACAACCTGCCGCCTTTTGCCGTGCCGCTCGTCATCGGCGTGCCACTGCTCTGCTACGACTACGCCCAGCTCTACGGCCTGGGCCTTTGGCCAGCGTTCTGGCGCACGGTGCTCACCTTTGCGCTCACGCTCCTGATGATGTTGCTCTTGGGAACGCTGCCCATCTTCTTGGTAAAAATGTTTTAAACTATAATTATGATGAAAACAAAACTCTTTTGGATGCTTTTCGCCTGTGGTCTTGTCATGACAGCCTTGACAGCCTGCGGCAGTGATGACGACGAGCCTACGGGCAATGGTATCGACGATTTGGCCTATCTTCAGAAGCGCATTGCCGCCGACGGGGAGCTGGTCTATGGTGTGCAGCTGGGCACCGACACCAAGGATGTCATGAGTCGCCCCGTGGCTTCTGCATCCGACGCAAAGGCCGAGTTCTATAAACTGCTGTCCGGCGGTAATGCCCATCAGGGGCTGAGCACTGGCAGCGATGGCTCCATTACCTGCCGCCTGACCGATGCGAACGGAAAGTCGCAGGGCACCGTCACCTATCGTCAGTCTCAGAACGAGACGATGTATTACTGTGCCGAGGTCGTATTCAGTCAAGAGCTGCGTGCGGTCACTGGCATCAGCTGCCTGCGCTACATCCTCTACGACCGCTGGCCGGAGGAAGGCAACGGATTCTTAAAAGACATTCTGGATAGTATCAAGGGATAGACCATGATGCAGAAACTTCTCACATTTTTGGCGGTAACGCTGCTTTTGGCGGGCTGCACGAAGGATGGCGACACCATCTACAAACCCGACCCTAACGAGGAGGCGGCGAGCACCGCGCCCCTGGTGACGGTAATCTACGACGCCGAGGCGCTGGGCGACCATTCCTACAACGACCTCATCTACGAGGGTGTGGAGCGCACGGCCCTGGCGTTGGGGCTGCGCACCATGCAGCTGTCGCCACGAACCTATGAGGAGGGACTGCAGTATCTGGAACTGTTGTTCCGGCAGATGGAAACGGCCAACGATTCGGTGCGCCGCCTGTTGATTGTGACCTCGCCCGGCTACGACGATTTCATCCGCAAGAACAATCGGCGCTTGGAAGCGAATCCCAATGCCGACCTGCTCTACTTGGAGACGCGCACACCGTTGGAGGGCAAAGGCTCCACGCTCTTCATCACCTACTATGGTGCAATGTACGAGGGCGGCAGGATAGAGGCGGCCGTGGAGCGCACCAACACGCTGCTGGTGGGAGCCAACCGCCAGACACCGGCCATCACCGAAGCCTTGCAAGGCTATAGCGATGGCTTCGAGGCCGGTCTGCAATTGCTCACGGAAAAGCAGGCCCGCCAGAACCATTTGTCAACAACCTATCTCGACGAGACGGGTGCGGGAGGTTTCAGCGTGGCCGATACGACCGCCCTGCGACTGTTGCGGCAGTGGCGCAACGACCGCATCACCTCCATCATACCCGTATGCGGCGGTGCATCCAACACGTTCGCCCGCCTTATCAACTCCACGCTGGAGGATGTGGTGATTGCTGGCATCGACATCTATTACGACAATTACTTCTCTTCCTACTCGATTGTCAAGCACATCGACCGTGCCGTGGCAGGTAGCATCGAGCAGTGGCTCACCGACGGGGCGATGCCCAAGCATCAGTCGCTTGGACTGGCAGAGGATTATACGGAGGTGATGCTGAACCCAGTCAACTCCATCAATATCTGGGTGCCTGTTGGCTACGAGGGAGATACGCAACCAACGCTGACACCAGAGATGAAGCAGGAAATGCACGAAGAAGCCGTGAGAAAGGAGGAAGAGCATGAGAAGTAAGCGAATGAGGCTCCTGGGGATGATGTGCCTAATGGGGATGATGTGCCTAATGGGTTGTAAGACCGAGGACGACACCATCGTCTACCAGCAGTCACGACGATGGGTGGAAAAGACGGTGGCCGTGGTGGCACCCACGAGTGCCAGTGCCGCCACGAAGGCACGCTTTGAAAGGACGGCACAGTGGTTCCTCGACAATCTGCACCAGGCCCAGCTGCACGACACGCTGTGCATTCAGTTGAAGTTGGAATGGCACGACGAGCTGACGGAGGACCTGGCGCAACTTGGCACGTCGTTGGCCAACCGCGACGACGTGCTGGTCGTGATTGGCCCCTTCGGCAATGATGCCGTGGCGCAACTGGCTCCCGCCTGTCAGCAGACCCACAAACCCGTCATCGCCCCCACGGCCACCAGCGAGGACGTCATCCGCCGCTTCGCCGTAGGCACGGCAGGCGTGGCCAATAAGGAGCCGTTCATCTGGTCGCTCACCGAGACCGACATCACCTTCTGCGAGGTGCTCATGAGCATGTATGCCTCGTTTGTGATAAGCCAGGGTGCCGACCTTCAGACCAGCACCCCTGCAGCCCTCTTTTCTCCCAACGACAGCTATGGCCGCACGTTCTTCGACTGGGGTCCCTATCAGGCCGAGGAGATGGGCATACCTTTCTCGCACAACGACCAATATACCGACGATGCCGACCTGCACCGCCGCATGGCGGACTATCTGGATGAGCTGAGCGAGCTGCCCGGCTATGGCAGCATCAACATCGGCTCCTTCTGTGTCATCGAAAGCACGCAGCAGCTCTACGATGTTGCCCGCGTGCGCATGGAGTGGTGGGGCTTAGACCCCGACGAGCCCATCGGCGAGGGCGAGGAGGAGATGCGGCAGATACTGGAATTCTGGGGACGTACCTTCTTCGCCTATAGCAACCTGACGCAAGAGAGCCTCGATGCTCTCGGCCAGAAAGGAGCCGACATCCTGCAGTATTATCAAGGTTTCTCGCCCTATGCCGACCCCACCACGGGTTTCGAGAAGAGCTACGAGGTGAAGTTCGGCACCAAGCCCTCCTTTGCCGAGTGCAAGTTCTACGATGCACTGATGCTGGCTGCCTTCGCCGCTTCCTACATTGAACACTTTCCTTCGGACATTGACGATTCAACCGATAATAATGGTCAATCGTCAACGGTCAATGGTCAATTCAATGACGCCATCATAAAGCTCACCACCCCCCAGGCACAGCGGCTCAGCAGTCCAGCCTGGAGTGCCACGTCGATGGAACTCTACCTGAATGCCTTGGAGCAGGGACAGCTGATGGACTTCAAGGGCGCCTCGGGCGACATCCGTTTCGACAGCGAGACCTATACCTCGGCCATTCATACCACCTACGTACACTGGCAAATCAAAGACGGCAAGATCACCCATCAGAACTATCTCAGCAGCGACGGCAACCATCGCACAGGCTCGGCCATGGCGGCTTGGAGCTGGCTGGTAGAGAACGCCGAGGAGGCCTTCGCCAATGAGGCAGAGGACAAGGACGCTGGCATCAACTACCCAGCCCTCTCAGGCCAGTATGCCGTGTTGGTGCAGGGCAGCAATGGCTGGAACAACTACCGCCATCAGGCCGACGTGCTCAGCGTTTACCAAATGCTCAAGAAGAACGGCTACGACGACGATCACATCATTCTGATTCTCGACAAGGCGTTGGCTTCCGACTCGAAGAACCCCGAGCCAGGCATCATCCGTGCCGAGGATGGTGGCCCCGACCTGTTGGGCGGCAGCATTGTGGACTATGACAACGCAAACATTACGCCCGCCGACGTCTGCAATATCCTGCTGGGGATATCCCCCGCGGGGGCCGCAGATGGAGCCGCCCCCAACGTCCTCCTCTTCTGGAGTGGTCACGGCCGTAACCGTGCGGGCAACGGCGCCGACGAGCTGGTGTGGCGCGATGCCGACACCGGTAGGGGGATGACTGCCGACCTGCTGCGCCAGACCGTCAGCCAGATGCAGCAGCAGGGGGCTTATCGCAAGATGCTCATCCTCACCGAGCCGTGCTTCTCCGAGGCCGTCATCACGCCCTTGGTGGGCATCCCCGGTGTGCTGGCCATGTCGAGTGCCGGCATTTACGAGCAGTCGTTTGCCGACAACTGGAGCACCGAGCTGGGTGTGTGGCGCTGCGACCGCTTCAGTCGCAACCTCGTCACCCATCTCACCGCCTCGCCCTCGACCACCTACCGCGACCTCTATCTATACTGCGCCCAGCACACCCTCGGCTCGCATGTCCATATCGTGAACTCCGCCCATTTCGGCAACCTCTACACCACTGGCCCGCAGGAGTTCTTCGAGGCGAGATAGTAGGGAAAAGTCTACGGAAGCGGAAGAGATTGTCTACGGAATCAGGAAACTTTTGCTCTACTGACTTTTAGGACTTTTAGGTTAGTCCGCTCACTCGGACGCGCAGCCACTCCCCTCCCTTCAACTACTCTTTATACACATCTCTGCCCCTTGCGAAGGTGATGATTTCCAGGTGTTGGTTGAACCTGTCCAGGCCCCTCTTCATGGAGATGTAACCAGGCTTGCCGTGTGCCTTGACA
>JAFZSR010000007.1 GCA_017619275.1 Prevotella sp.
AGGCCTCGACATCGACGTCACCGGTGCCTCCGGCTCGCTCATCTTCGACCTCGAGACCAGCACGAAGGTGCTCAACTCTACCTACATGATCTGGGAGATGCGCTTCGAGGACCGCAGCGACATCGGCGGCGGCCTCGTCTCCAGCGTCGATCCGATTGTCTATCTCTCCACCAGCGGCTCGAACACCGAGTCGTCGACCACCGCCCTGTGGGAGCAGCAGAAGCGGTACATGCAGCAGTTCGACAACACGCCCGTCAGCACCACGCTGCCCGACGTCACCGACCACTGGGCCGTCGTCATCAGCCCCAGCACGTCGTGGGCCAACTACCGCCACCAGGCCGACGCCTTCGCCATGTACCAGACGCTGCGCCGCCACGGCTACGACGACGACCACATCGTGCTCATCGTCGAGGACAACCTGGCCGACGACTCGCGCAACGCCTTCCCGGGCAAGATCTACGTGGAGCGCAGCAGCAACCCACAGGAGACCGACCCGCTGGTGAACGACGACGTGCGCCAGGGGGCGGTGGTGGACTACCACTTCTCGCAGCTGACGCGCGACGACCTGGCCGACATCATGCTGGGCCGACAGAGCGACCGCCTGCCGCAGGTCATCCACTCCACGGCGACCAGCGACGTGTTCTTCTTCTGGAGCGGCCACGGCGGCAGCGGCGAGGGTCCGCTCTGGGGCAACGAGGACGCCCGCGGCTACGGCACCAGTCGCATCAAAGACATCGTCAACCAGATGGCCGGCAACTACCGCCGCATGATGTTCAGCATCGAGACCTGCTTCAGCGGGCTCTGGGGCGAGGCCCTGAAGGGCGCGCCCAACGTGCTGGTGATGACGGCGGCCACGGGCTACGAGACGTCGAAGGCCGACGTACACGACAACGAGCTGGGCACGTTCCTCTCCAACGCCTTCGCCCGCACCTTCCGCCGCCAGGTGAACGCCAACAACGCGGTGGCCATCTACGACATCTACCGCGAGCTGTTCCGCACCACCACGGGTAGCCACGTCAGCATCTACAACCAGGAGCACTACGGCTCGGTCTATACGGAGACCATGCGCGACTTCTTCCCCCGCTGATGCGACAGCCGCCCCGCCTAAACCGCGCCTTTTGTCGCATTATCGGCCATGTGCGCTACAAATGACAACAGAAACAACGGCCTGGCCAACCGCCCACCGCAAGAAAACATTAAATTTGCAATAGCAAAGAAGAGAATGGGTCGGCTTATCGGCCTCAAAATTATAAAAAAATTGAATCAAAAAATTATAAGATCTATAACACGAATTACCACGAATTGACCACGAATTTTTCATTAATGATAATTATATGGGCAATTACATGGCAATTATATGTTAAAAAGATTTCTGGCCGCAGGCCTAATAATTTTCGAAATAAAGAATGTTCCGTTAAGACACATTCTTCTTATAATTTTGAGCGAAGCGACCAGAACAAGACAGAGAACAAAGAAATAACAACAATATATATGAACAATATGAAAAAGACAATGCGATTCGCACTGACGGCACTCCTGGTAGGAGGCCTCAGCTTCGCCGCCACTTCATGCAAGGACGACGACAAAGACAACGGTAACGGGAACGGCGAGCAGACGGCTGAGGAGATAGCCGCCGAGAAGGCCGAGACGTTCTGGAGCGTGGCCGCCAATTTGGTGAGCCCCTTCGACGTGACCGCCGAGTATGAGAACAAGACGTTTGAGCCCACCATCGGCACGCCGCTGGACGGCAACAGCACGGTGCGCGTGGTGTCCACGGGCGGCCTGTCCGCTGCCGCGCAGCGCTTTGCCGACATGACGGGCGCGCCCGTCGATGAGAACACGACGACGTACACCTACCAGGACGACGCCGTGGGCACGCTGACCTATACGAAGACCAACGACGCCACGTCGCTGGCCAAGGTTGATGTGAACATCAAGCAGATTCCCCACCTGCAGCAGATTGTCTATAAGACGCCGGAGCAGATGGGCACCAACAGCACGTTCAAGGGCAACAGCTACTACTCGTTTGGCGACGTCATCCTGAGGTATAACCAGGACGAATCGCCCGAGTACTGGGTGTGCGTGCGCCCCGCCCTTGGCCCCGCCGGCAAGGAGGATACCCACTGGATGACGGTGTCGAAACTGCCACAGGACAACGTCTTGCAACTCGAGTCGGGCCGCAAGGTCGTCGCCGTCGTGCCCACGAAGCTGGGCAAGAGCGAGGAGCACATGCAGAACCTGGCCGAGATGCTATATGCCATGTTCAACCCCGAGCAGTGGCAGTCGAACATCGAGCAGCACTCTGACTACGGCATGTTCGGTCCGAAGGGTCTGCCCATCTTCCACGACATGAAGCCCGAGCGCGTGCAGTACTTCAACAAGTACTTCTGGACGCTGCTGGAGAAGGACTGGGAGAAGAACGAGCTGTTCCCGATGATCTTCGGCTACAGCGCCGAGCAGATGAAGGGCTACGTGAACAGTGCCGACGGCCTCTTCCTGCTGGGCAAAGGCTACACCGGCACCGCCGGCCTGTACCAGTGGCAGTTCAAGAACGGCGATGGCAGCAAGTCGAACCTGCACGACATGAAGTCGAGCGTGGTGAAGAAGACGGGCATCGCCCTGGAAAATGCCCAACTCTACTATGACAACCAGTACAAGAACAACCACTGGGTGAACGAGGCCTTCTTTGGCGACGCCAACCCGCGCTTCGTCTTCCGCACCGCCACGGGCAAGGAGCTGGCCGGAGAGGACGCGGGTCCCCGCTTCAGCCTTGCCACCCCCACCAACAAGATTACCGACACCTTTGTGTTCAACAAGGAGCATAACGTGACCATCAGCCCGAACATCGACCCGAAGGTGTACACCGAGAGCGACGTCAATCCCGCCATGGTGAAGAACAAGACAGCCAACGACAAGACGGGCGTCTATATTCTGGGCGATGTGGTGAAGGACGAGCAAGGCACGCGCTGGTTCTGCATCATGGGCTCCGGCTACAACGAGAATTCGACGCCGGCAGCAATCCTCGACGACCGCGCATGGTTCATCAGCCTCGAAAACATCACGATGACGAACGGCATCCCCACCAACATCCTGACCGAGGCGCAGGCACCCAATGTGGGCTTCCGGCTCCTCAGGATGATGTCCTATATAAAAACGAATCAGAAATTCTCACTCACGGACAGCAAGGCCCTCATCGCAAAGAACATCTACGACTACACCAAGGTGAACGTCGGCGACCTCTTCGTGATGCGCGACAGCGTCTGGCGTTTTAAGAACGACAAGGGAAACTACTACGACAGCCGTTCGAAGAGTTTTTTCACCAACCTCGCCTACATCGGCAACGACGGCCAGCTGAAGGTGCTGCGCTGCGTCTTTGACCATACACAGGCCGGCACTTACCGCAGTCAATGCCCGAAAGACTTCCAGTACCATCACTTCTACTTCTACAAGCACTACATGAACAGCGACCCCGCCAGCTGGAGGGCGCTGACCAACGCCGAAAGCTCATTAGAGATGACCCGCTACATGACGCCGTGGCCCGTGACCAACGACGAGATACTGTTCAGCGACCTGGGCAACCAGAGCAAGGTGGACCAGTGGGCCGCCAAGGACAAGTGGGTGACGCTGCCGTTAGTGGACCTGGCTGATCCCGGTGCTGACTACACGAAGCGCGAGCAGCCCCGCACAAGGGCCTACAACAGCCCCAAGGCATCGAACTTCGTGATGACCGCCGACGGCACCTTCGCCGACCATCTGGGCATGTACAACGAGCCTGTGCTCTTCGTCCGCGTGATGACGGTCAAGGACGCGGGCGGCAACAAGGCCACCCTCGAGTCGGAGGACGGCCACAAGCTGACGGTGGTTCGCCTGCAGGACAATTCGACTTGGTACAAGGGAATGGTCAATTTTATTGAAGCATTGGGTGTTCATAACCTCATAAAATTCACCGATCTGGACAACGAGCGTTACGCCGTGGACTTCAGGTATAGGGAGTAAATTATGAAGGAGTTAAAGAAGTTAATGGAGTTAAAGAAGTTAACGAAGTTAGCGAAGTTATCGCTCCGCTCGAAGTTAACGCTTCGCTCGAAGTTAACGCTTCGCTCGACGATAGTTCTGACGGACGAAAACAACAGCAAGACTAATGTCGTTAACTTCGATAACTTCGCTAACTTCGATAACTTCCAAAAAGTCTTCGATAACTTCAAAAAAGAAAACAACAATATATATATGAACGATATGAAAAAGATTATGTTATCGACTATGTCGCTTGACTCAGTCAAGAACTTCGCGCTGATGGCACTCCTGGTAGGAGGCCTCAGCTTCGCCGCCACTTCATGCAAGGACGACGACAACAGTGAGAACAATGGTAACAACGGCGGAACAGAGACCGTTGAGGGTATGTCTGCCCTGGAGGACGACCAGCTGGCCGACCTCATCTGCAAGTGGACCGACACGCGGTACGACGAGCTGACCGGCACGGCATGGCGCTCGAAGACCTTCGACGCCACCGTGGGCCTCAGCCTCGACGCCTCGCGACCCGGCGTGCGCACCATGGCCGTGGGCACCGTGGAGCAGGCCGACCTCTATGCCGTGGGTGCGCTGGGCACGCTGGGCATCGACTACGAGACGCCCTCGGGCTTCACCTTCAGCAACGCCCTGGTGGGCACGGTGAGCTACAAGCACGGCGGCACGGACGCCAACGTGCTGGCCATGATCAGCGTCGATGTGAAGCAGATTCCCGACTTGCAGGAAATCAGGCTCGTCAAGCAGCTGCCCGAGAACGCCGGCGGCGACCCCTACTACAAGTGCGGCGACCTGGTGAAGTACAAGAACAAGATCTACGTCTGCGTCTCGAAGCACGAGTACGGCCAGGAGGCCCGCTTCATCACCCTGAACGACGAGACGACCCACAGCCGCGGCGATTTCGGCTACTGGGGCGTGGGCACGGACAGCGTCTATAACGACGAGATGGCCAAGGCCGAGGTCATCGGCGACTGGCTGCAGAACGTGGTGTGCGACTACGCCATGTGGCAGAACGTGAGGGGCTTCATGGCCGAGGCCGGTCAGGAGGCGAACATGAAGCAGGTGGTGCCCGAGAACAACATCATGCGCGCCACACTCATCAACAATCTCTGCGCCGAGCAAAGCTACATCCCCGACCTGCACGACGGCAACCCGCTGGCCGGTTCGGGCCGCATCGAGGCCATGGGCTTCCCCTGGAATGACGATGACGAGTCGCACCTTATACTGGCTCCGGTAGGCTTCCTGCTGGCCGACAAGCTGAGGTACACGGCGGTGACGGACAAGTGGGTGCCCTACATCTATCTGGCCAAGGGCGACGTCTTCTATCAGGTGTACTACTATGAGCACGAACTGAAGTCGCAGGCCGGCGACCCGTCGCACTTCAAGTTCAAGGTGCTCAACAAGATTGCCATTGCCCCCAAGGACTCGCTCATTCGCAAGCCCACTTTCGATAATCCGGACGGCAATACGAACATCAAGGAGAACAACTACAGGGTCTGCGTCATCGGCATGCACTGGACGCACGACCCCTTTAAGGATGTGCAGTTGGGTGTAACCTACAAGTCGGTCTATAACTTCTGTGCCGACTTCCGGCGCCATCCCGACCGAACCATCAGGGCGCGCGCCAACGAGAGCCCAACCAACTGGACGCACCGCAACATCACCAGCCGCAGCCTGACCTTCACGGACAAGGGAAGCAAGAACAAGAGCTATGAAGATGTGTATCATCAGTGATTCAATTACATGATAAATTACATGGCAATTATATGTTTAAAATAAAAACACGAATTACCATTAATGACCCACGAATTATCATTAAATTATATGTATATGACTAAAGCATTCCGATTCGCGCTGATGGCCGTCCTAACGGTCGGCCTCAGCTTCGCCGCCACTTCATGTAAGGACGACGACAAGAGTGACAACAACAACGGTGAGAACATGGAGCAGCTGGAGTCGACGGGCGGCGACCTCACGATGGACGAGGTGCAGCTGTCGTCGCTCATCAGCAACTTCAGCGAGGTGCAGGCCGACGAGCTGCTGGCGCAGAGCGGCTGGCAGCAGAAGACGTACGACGTGGACTTCGGTATGGTGCTCGACGAGAGCCGTCCGACGGTACGCACCGTGGAGGTGGGCACCCTGGAGGAGGCCGACGAGGAGGCCTGTGCCCTGCTCGACCAGCTGGGCATCGACTTCCAGTCGCCCTCGGGCTTTACCTTCGCCAACGCCCAGGTGGGCACGGTGAGCTACCAGCACGGCGGCGGTGCTGACGCCAACACGCTGGCGGTGATCAATCTGGACGTGAGGCAGCTGCCGGGCATCTCGCAGCTCAGGCTGGTGAAGCAGATGCCTGCCAACGCCGGCGACGCTCCGCGCTACCACTTGGGCGACATCATTCGCAAGAAGGGCGACCAGCGCCTGTGGCTCTGCGTGCGCCAGTCGAGCGACGTGGGCGGCCATGCCTACTTCGTCAGCTTCTGGACCGACCACCCCAAGGACAACTGCGGCTGGGGCAGCGAGAACGACTACGTCTATAAGGCCTCGACGCCCATGGCCAGCCAGCTGTCGCTGGGTTACTGGCTGGCGCTTTACGTGATGAACGACCAGGGCTATAGCCGACTGACGGGCAAGCTGGAGAAGAAGGGCGTGAAGGGCCGCATCGACGACCTCATCCCCTCTACGCAGGAGATTCGCGCCGAACTGATTGACAACCTCAGAGGCGGTGTGGGCTACAAAGAGTACAGGGAGCCGCTGGAAAGTCCGGAAGGTATGGAGAGGCTGAAGTGGGCCAGCACCACCAAGGCCAACGGCCGCATCGTTGCCCCGCGCGGACGACTGCTGTGCGACAAGTTCCGCTGGGCGTCGGGCTTATACCACGACTACTGGGTGCCCAACCTGACCTGGATCAACGCCGACAGTAGCAATGCGTTCGAGGAAGCCCTCAATAGCGAACGCCCGCAGAACGAAGGCTCGCACTTCAAGTGGAAGATGTCGCCGCTATGGAACGCTGCGGCCAAGCAGCTGACCGATGACCTCTTGCTCAAGAACTACCGCGTGGTGTGCACCGCCGTCTATTGGCAGCACAAGTACTACAACAACAACCAGTGGGCCATGTTCGACTTCACCAAGGACTGGGCCGAGCATCCCACGCAGGCCAACGCGTATGCAGGCAAGTCGAAGTGGCTGACCCGCAATATCACCAGCAGCGAACTGATGATCACCGACACGGGCGAGGCCCTGAA
Organism: Prevotella sp.; assembly: GCA_017619275.1. GTDB lineage: Bacteria > Bacteroidota > Bacteroidia > Bacteroidales > Bacteroidaceae > Prevotella. The sequence continues at coordinate 7,266 of JAFZSR010000007.1, forward strand.
GGGCTACGACGAGGTGTGGGTGGCCGTCAACGACCAGGAGCTGGAAGAGAAAGAAGAGGACAAGAACGACGAGAACTTGATCCACAAGGAGGAGGTGAAGCTGTATAGCATCATCGGCACCGACAGCAAGTTCTACGACAACGTGCAGGCCGCCAAGGACGCCGGCACGACGCCCATGGCCATCGTCACCTACCTGGGCGAGACCAAGCGCGCCGAGCGCGGACAGGCATGGAACGGACTGGCCATGGCGCTGGACAAGCTGCCTGAGGAGTATCCGTACACCGACGACGACCACTGGAAAGAGGCCTGCCAGCCCGCCATGTTCAAGGGCGCACAGGCCGACAAGGACTTCACCGGATGGGAAACCACGCAGACCCTCGTCGGCGGATGCGGCAAGAGCCACGACCACAAGGCCGCGAAGGCCTGCAACACCTACGGCGGCGACAACCTGAAGCTGACGGCCCGCCAGACGGAGTTCAGCTCGTGGTTCCTGCCCAGCTTCGGACAGTGGATAGCCGCCGTCAGGGCCCTGGGCGTCAATTACCGTTATACCAACGACAGGGATATCGTTATGTCAGGATACGGCACGATGGAGAAAGGCTTCACAGACGCCGGCGTGCCAAACCTGTGGGAATTCCTGAAGTTCCATAGTACCAATAAAGACGAACAAAGGGTCTGGACATCCACTGCCGCGAGTGCCGAATCAGCCTACAGTTACGAGACTGCGGCTATTTGGTCTATCAACGACTATTTCAACAAGTGGGCTCCTGAGAAAAACTACGAACAGAACGTCATCCCCTTCATCGCCTTCAAGTACGCAGGCGGTGGCACGATAGACCAGTAAAACTTTCCGTCTGAGGCCTCGGACAGCACGCCGGAAGCTCCGGCAAGCTGTCGGAGGCCTCGGATAACGTCAACGAGAACTCCGGCACGAGCGATAACCGGCGCTTCTACAACAGCAAAACAAGTTGTTTTGGTAGCGTAGAAGGCCTTTCTTTCACCTTAAACTGCCATACTTTTCATACCAAAACAAGTTGTTTTGGTACCGTGATGTTTAGTGACACTTTTCTTATAACCATCACCTTACCTAATAAGCTGACTTTTAATACGTTAGTATCAAAAGTGACACTTTCGTCAAAAACATCACACAAAATTCTATCCACTATTATGGTTACAAGAGAAAGCCATCATTCTAAAGTCTGAAAAAGAACAACTACATCTGGCTGGGAGGCACAACGACGTTTCCCAGCCTTTGTTTTTGTAAGAAATTCTTAAAAAAGAAAAGAATCTCGGAAAAATTGTGTAACTTTGCACGCGAAAGCGTGCGAGACTCGGCGGCGCCTCGGCAATTGGAACAAGTTCCATTGCTCTCGGCTTGCACGAGCCTTGCGGCGTGAAACACCGCGAGTCTGCTCACGCTCGGCCATTGATGCGAGCATCATGGCCCTCGCTTAATCGCAGACTTGCACGCATTAAATATATAACGTATATGGCAGAAAAGAAATATAGTCTTTCGCTGGAGCAGCTGAACGAGCTGGTAAGCGATGCCGTGGCAACGGCCATCAAGAAACTGGAGAACGTGGAGATCATCGACGACGACTCCACCAAGAAACCTGCACAGACTGAGGTAAAGGTGAGTCAGATGGACGAGGAACAGTACCGCGAGGCAATAAATACCATGGCCAAGAACCGCGGTGCAGGTGACGAGCCGAAGGTGGGCATCTTCTGGTACAACGCCACGCGCAAGGAACTCTTCGGTGTGGTGACCCACAAGCGCACCGACTACCTGAAGCCGAATGCCGGCGGGGGGCTGATTACCTGCAGCGAGATGCACGAGGACGTGTGGAAGAAGGAGCTGCGCCGCCAGAAGTACCACGGCGACGGTACCGGCCCCTTCAAGGGCGAGTATCAGATGAGACCTCGCGGTCGCGTGTTCTTCTCGCCGGCCGACGACCAGTACATCATCGCCGTTGGCACATGGATTGACCAGAGCCCCGAGGCTGTCGAACAGATCATTGAAGAGTTCGACCTGCCCCGCGAAAAGACCATCGTCAAGAAAGCCTCGCACTGGGACATCGGCCAGACTTGGAACGATTAACCCTCTCCTCCCCCCTTACAGACACTACCGCCGAGAATCCGCGCAATGGATTCTCGGCGGTTTGCTTTATTATATTTCGTCATTCTTGGCAGAAGTCTTTTGGATTTGTACAGAAAGTCTTTTGGATTTGTGTTTTCTCTTATTGTTTCGTACAAAAAGGCTTAGTGGATTGTCACAACGCTTGCGTGAACCATATTAATTTATTAACTTTGCGCTGTAGCGCGAAGTGATTTCGTCGCTGCCGTCATGATGCGACAGGCGCAAGACGAAAACAGGCAATTCTGTCGCATTTTCGGCCAAGTGCGCTACAAGTGCAGTCAGAAAGTTGGACGACGGAGAACCGAGGAACGAGACAATAACGTAATTTTGCAACAAAAATTTATTACTATTAATGAATAATTATATGATTATGAAAAAGATTTTCCGATTCGCGTTGACCTTCGGTCGAGCCTGCTCACGCTCGGCTGAAAAAGCGAGCTTTTTTAGCTCTCACTCAATCGCAGCCTTGATGGCCGTCCTGACGGTCGGCCTCAGCCTCGCCGCCACTTCATGTAAGGACGACGACAAGAACAATGACAACAGTGAGAACATGGAGCAGCTGGAGAGCACGGGCGGCGAGGTGTCGATGGAGGACATCCAGCTCAGTACGCTCATCAGCAACTTCGCCGAGGTACAGGCCGACGAGCTGCTGGCGCAGAGCGGCTGGCAGTCGAAGACCTACGAGGCCACCATAGGCACCGTGATAGACGAGAGCCGCCCCACGGTGCGCTCCATCGAGGTGGGCACCATTGAGGCTGCCGACGAGCGCGCCGAGGCCATGCTCCGCGAGCTGGGCATCGACGGCAACAGTCCGTCGGGCTTCACGTTCGCCAACGCCAGTGTGGGCACCGTGAGCTACCAGCACGGCGGCGGCTCGGACGCCAACACGTTGGCCGTGATCAACCTGGACGTGAAGCAGCTGCCGGGCATCTCGCAGCTGCGCATGGTGAAGGCCCTGCCCGCCAACGATGGAACCTTCGGCTACTACGGCCGCGGCGACATCGTGAAGAAGGACGGACGCCTGTGGATATGCACCACGCCGGCCACGAAGAAGGGCGACTACGCCTACTTCGTCAGCTTCTGGACCAACCACCGCACGGACAACTGCCGTTGGGGCACGTACAAGGACATGGTCTATCTGGCCAAGGACGAGATGGCCAGCGGACACGACCTCATCAGCTGGCTCCACAACTTCGTGATGTGGGACGAGGGCTACAACTACATCATCAGATGTCTGCGCGAGAAGGGCATCACCCATGAAGAATACGTCGAGCAGCTGTTGCCGCCAACCAATGACATCCGCCGCGAGCTCATCAAGAGGCTGCACTTCAGGCTCGACTCACTGCCCGTGTCACCGCTGACCATGCCCGAATGGATTGAGCGAAACAAGTGGGGCGACACACCGAAGGCCAACGGACGCTACTGCGCGCCGAGAAGCCTGCTGCTGGCCGACAAGTTCCGCTACGCCATCGACCCCTGCGAATACTGGGTGCCCTTCGTCGGATGGGCCACACGCCAGGAGGCAATAGACATCAACGCTGAACTTGGCAACATGAAGACGCAGAACGCCAAGACGAACAGCAACCACTTCCAGTACGCCGTCTCGACCGTCGAGGACATCCGCGACAACCAGACCAAGCAGCAATTCGGCGGCGCCGACAAGTGCCAGTACTTGCTGGCCTCCGTCTATTGGAAGCACAGCTACTACAACACCAACCAGTGGGCCATGTTCGACTTCACCAAG
>JAFZSR010000034.1 GCA_017619275.1 Prevotella sp.
GTTCCATTTGAAGTATTATGTTGACGGTCCGGTTTGCTGCGACACTGTCGCAGCAGAGGGAAATGTCATTCATAAGGACGAGAAGGGCTACTACGCCGTGGTGGCCACCACCCGTCCCGAGACTATCATGGGCGACACCGCCATGTGCATCAACCCCAAGGACCCGAAGAACCACTGGCTGAAAGGCTGTAAGGTGATTGTTCCCTTGGTGAACCGTGTCATCCCCGTCATCGAAGACCGCTACGTGGACATTGAGTTTGGTACGGGCTGCTTGAAGGTGACCCCTGCCCACGACACCAACGACTACATGCTGGGCAAGACGCACAACCTGGAGACCATCGACATCTTCAATCCCGACGGCACCATCAGCGAGCAGAGCCCCCTCTATGTGGGCATGGACCGCATGGACTGCCGCAAGCAGATTGTGAAAGACCTGAAAGAGGCCGGATTGATGGAGAAGGTGGAAGACTACACCAACAAGGTGGGCTACAGCGAGCGCAATCCCGACACGCCCATCGAGCCGCGTCTCTCCCTCCAGTGGTTCCTCAAGATGAAGCACTTTGCCGACATCGCCCTGCCCCCAGTGGTGAATGGCGAGATGAAGTTCTATCCCCAGAAGTATGTCAACACCTATAAGAACTGGCTGGAGAACATTCAGGACTGGTGCATCAGCCGCCAGCTTTGGTGGGGACACCGCATTCCGGCCTACTATTATGATGACAACGACGATTTCGTTGTGGCCGAGACTCGCGAGGAAGCTTTGAAGCTTGCTCAGCAGAAGGACGCCAAGGTGACCGACGCCGACCTGCGCCAGGACGAGGATGCCCTCGACACCTGGTTCTCTTCATGGCTGTGGCCCGTGAGCCTGTTCGACGGCATTCGCAACCCCGGCAACGAGGAAATCAATTACTATTATCCCACCAGCGACCTGGTCACTGCCCCCGACATCATCTTCTTCTGGGTGGCTCGAATGATTATGGCTGGCGAGGAATACTTGGGCAAGTATCCCTTCAAGAACGTCTACTTCACCGGCATCGTGCGCGACAAGCTGGGCCGCAAGATGTCGAAGAGCCTTGGCAACAGTCCCGATCCTATCGAACTCATCGACAAGTACGGTGCCGACGGTGTGCGCATGGGCATGATGCTCTCTGCCCCCGCCGGAGGTGACATCCTCTTCGACGAAGCCCTTTGTGAGCAAGGCCGCAATTTCAACAATAAGATTTGGAACGCCTTCCGCCTGGTGAAAGGCTGGCAGGTGGCCCCCGCCGACCTATGCGGCAGCACCGTTGCCGCCAACCAGATAGCAGTGCGCTGGATGGACGCCAAGCTGAAGGAGGCCAACGAGGAGCTGAAAGACCACCTCTCGAAGTATCGCATCAACGACGCCCTGATGACGGTTTACAAACTGTTCTGGGACGAGTTCTCGCAGTGGTATCTGGAAATGGTGAAGCCGGCCTACAAGGACGGCAAGCAGTTGCCCATCGACGCCGAGACCTACGAGGCCACCCTGCGCTTCTTCGAGACCCTGCTGAAGATGCTCCATCCCTTCATGCCCTTCATCACCGAAGAACTGTGGCAGGCACTCTACGACCGCAAGCCCGGCGACAGCATCATGCGCGACCAGCTGGTGCTCGACGCTTTGACCGCCGAGGAGCAGCAGCTCCTGGCCGACGTTGAGCAGGTGAAGCAGGTGGTTTCTGGCGTGCGCACCGTGCGAAGCCTGAAGAACATTGCACCGAAAGAACAGCTTGAGCTGCAGTGCGTTGGACGTAACCGCTTCGAGGCTTACAATAGCATCATCGTGAAGATGGCCAACCTGAAGAACATCAGCGTGGTGGAGGAGAAGGATCCCACTGCCAGCACCTTCATGGTCGACACCGACGAGCTGGCCGTGCCCCTTGGCGACCTCATCGACGTGAAGGCCGAGATAGAGAAGATGGAGGCTCAGCTGAAGCATCTCGAGGGCTTCTTGGCCGGCGTGCAGAAGAAGTTGGCCAACGAGCGCTTTGTGGCGAATGCCCCCGAGGCCGTTGTGGCCATGGAGCGCAAGAAGCAGAGCGATGCCGAGGAGAAGATTGCTGCGCTGAAGGATTCCATTGCAGCACTGCGCAAGGCTTAAACATGAATTAAACACCGACACAAAGAAATGGAATCGTTCCAGTGGCTGATCAACCTCTTCACCCAGACCGACTCTGTGGCCCATATTGCGTTGCTCTATGCTGTGGTCATAGCAGTGGGCGTTTATTTGGGCAAGATTAAGGTTTGTGGCATTTCGCTTGGTGTGACCTTTGTGCTCTTCGCCGGTATTCTGGCAGGGCATTTCGGTTTCACTGCCCCCACCGACATCCTGACTTTCATCCAAGACTTCGGACTCATTCTCTTTGTCTTCATGATTGGTTTGCAGGTGGGCCCGGGCTTCTTCGAGAGCTTCGGCACGGCAGGCATCAAGCTCAACGGTATGGCGGCCACGGCCATTGCGCTCAACATCCTGGTGATGTTTGGCTGCTATTTCCTCTTCTTTGATAGCAACGACCCGAGCGCCCTGCCCATGATGGTGGGTACGCTCTATGGTGCCGTTACCAACACTCCCGGTCTTGGTGCTGCCAACGAAGCCCTGGGAAGCGTCTATGGCGACGAGGCTCCGCAGATAGCTTCGGCCTACGCCTGTGCCTATCCGCTCGGTGTGCTGGGCATCATCGGAGCCGTCATCCTGGTGCGCTATCTTTGCAAGGTTCATCTGGAGAAGGAGGAAGCCGACTTGGAGGCTCAGGCCAACGCCAACGTGAACAAGAAGCCCCACAAGATGCACCTCGAGGTGACCAATAAGTACCTGGAAGGCAGGACACTGCTGCAGGTGCATGATTTCCTGAACCGCGACTTCGTCTGCTCGCGCATCCTCCACGACGGCCATGTGTCCATCCCCAACCGCAACACCGTCTTCCACATCGGCGACCAGCTCTTCATCGTCTGTTCCGAGGCCGACTGGGAGGCCATCATGGCTTTCATTGGTCCCGTCATCGAGGTCGACTGGGAGCAGACCGACCAGCCGATGGTGTCGAAGCGCGTGGTGGTGACCAATCCCAATGTGAACGGCAAGACCTTCGGACAGATGCACTTCAGCAGCGTCTACGGCGTCAATGTCACCCGCGTCACCCGTCATGGCATGGACCTCTTCGCATCGCCCTCCCTGCCTTTGCAGGTGGGCGACCGCATCATGGTGGTGGGACCCGAGGACGCTGTCGACCGAGTGGCCAACAAGATGGGAAACAGCCTGAAGCGCCTCGACGCCCCCAACATTGCCACCATCTTCGTAGGCATCTTCCTGGGCATCATCTTCGGCTCGCTACCTTTCATCCCCGGCATGCCCCTGATGAAGCTGGGCATCGCTGGCGGACCGCTCATCATCGCCATCCTCATTGGCCGCTACGGCTACAAGATTAAGCTGGTGACCTATACCACCACCTCGGCCAATATGATGCTGCGCGAGATAGGTCTGGTGCTCTTCCTGGCCAGCGTGGGCATCAAGGCAGGGGCAGGCTTCTTCCAAACGGTGATGGAGGGCGACGGCTTGCTCTACGTGCTCACTGGCTTCATCATCACCGTGGTGCCCATTCTGATTGTCGGTCCCATCGCCCGCGTCAGATTCAAGTTCAACTATTTCACCATTGCTGGCATGATGGCCGGTACCTACACCGACCCGCCCGCACTGGCCTATGCCAACAGCATCTGCTCGAAGGAGGCTCCCGCTGTGGGCTACTCCACGGTTTATCCGCTTGCCATGTTCCTGCGCATCCTCACAGCGCAGCTCATCGTACTCTTCTTCTGTCAATAACAATATATAATAATACACGTGTACATATGAACAACTTAAAACTATTGTTAGGAGCGTTGGCCTTGTCGGCCTCGCAGATGGCGCTTGGCCAGGGAGCCAAGAACATCGTCATCAGCGAGGTGCTCACAAACAACGCTTCGAGCATTGTGGATGAATTCGGGCAGCGCGAAGCCTGGATTGAGTTGGAGAACACGTCGTTCAGCACCTACAACGTGCGCGGCATGTTCATCACCACCAATCGGCAAGTGCTCGACCAGAGCCTCAGCGCACCCGAGCGCATCAAACTCATGAGCATCATTCCCAGTGGCGAGGAGCGCACGGCCATAGGCGCGCGCCAGCACTTGGTGCTCTTTGGCAACAGCAGCCCTGCACAGGGCAAGTTGCACCTCTCCGTCCCTCTCCCCGATTCTGCTTCGGTGTGGGTGGCCCTCTACAATGGCAACGGCGTAGAACTCATCGACTCTGTCACAGTGCCCGCCCTGGCCGCCGACTGCTCTTACGCCCGCCAGACGAAGGGCTGGGCAGTGAAGGCTCCCAACCAGGTGACGCCCGGCATTGAGAATGCCATTGGCGATGGCGCCGACAAGAAGACAGGTGTCGACAAGTTCAAGGAGCAAGACCCCCACGGCTTTGCAATGGCCATCATGGCCATGGGCATCGTGTTCCTTTGCCTGGCGCTGCTCTATCTGTTCTTCACCCTCTTCGGCTTGCTCATGCGTCATCTCGACACCGCCAAGAAGGTGGCCAACACACAGCCCATCAAGCCCATCACCAAGACCGTGGAGAAGACGGCCGAGGTGGCTCACAAGACGGGTAACATCCTGCAGGAAGGCTTCGACAAGAAAGGCATCGACATGGAGGTCTACCTGGCCGTCATCGGCTTGGCCCTGCGCCAGTATGAGGATGACATCCACGACGTGGAGAGTGGCGTCATCACCATCAGGTCGAAGGACACCGACTGGGACGACGAGTACAGCCAGATGACCCATTGGCACGACCCCTTCCGTCCGAGCGACCACAACGCGCCCGCCATCCCCACCATGCCCGCACAGCATTGAGCTCAATAAATGAAGAATGAAGATTTAAAATGAAGAACGAAGAATTTCTAAAATGAAGAACGAAGAATGAAGAATGAAGAATTTTTAACTCTTACTCGCCGCAGGCGACAGCTCTTAATTCTTAATTCAAAATTCTAAACTCTTAATTCTTACTCGCCGCAGGCGACAACTCTTAATTCTAAATTCAAAACTCTCAATTATAAATCTCTCATGAAAACATACCAATATAAAGTGAAAGGCGTTGACTACGAAGTGGAAATCGCCGAAGTGGAAGGCAAGATTGCCAAAGTCAATGTCAACGGCATCCCATTCGAGGTGGAGATGCAGAAACCCATCAACGCAGCCAAGCACCCGGCACTGGCCTCGAAGGCTCAGCCCGCCGTGGTGGCACCCGCCGCTGTTGCCGCTCCCGCCAAGCCCGCAGCCCCCGCTCCCCAGCCCCAGCAGCCCGCCGCCGCTCCAGCAGGAGGCAGCTCCATTAAGGCTCCGCTGCCCGGCACCGTCATCGACGTGAAGGTGCAGGTGGGCCAGCAGGTCAACGTGGGCGATACCGTGCTGGTGCTCGAGGCCATGAAGATGCAGAACAACATCGAGTCGGAATATGCCGGAAAGGTGACCTCTATCCTTGTGAAGCAGGGAGAGACCGTCATGGAGGGCGCCGTGCTGATCACCATCGGTTAAGCCCCCTGAGTTAGGGGGTTGGGGGTCTGAACAGGCGCAGATTCCAAACTCTCTTCTTCACAAAACACCATAACAAATAAATGGTCTGGTTCGCTTGTTCAGACCACATCCCCTCACTTAGGGGCATAAAAGAATGTTTGACTTTATAGCTGAAAACTTCAACGAGTTCCTCACCTACACCGGCTTTGCCAATGCCACTGCGGGGAATCTCATCATGATAGTGGTCGGAGCCATCTTCATCTATCTGGCCATTAAGAAGGACTTCGAGCCGCTGCTCCTGGTGCCCATCGGCTTGGGCATCATCCTGGGCAACATCCCCTTCAGGGGCGACGCCGGACTCGAAATCGGACTCTACGAGGACAATTCCGTGCTCAACATCTTCTATCAGGGTGTGCGCCAGGGCTGGTACCCGCCGCTCATCTTCCTCGGCATCGGAGCCATGACCGACTTCTCGGCCCTGCTGGCCAACCCCAAGCTCATGCTGGTGGGAGCCGCCGCCCAGTTCGGCATCTTCGGAGCCTACATGATTGCCCTGGCCTTCGGCTTCGAGCCCAACCAGGCTGCTGGCATTGCCATCATCGGTGGTGCCGATGGTCCCACGGCCATCTTCCTCTCCAGCAAGCTGTCGCCCAACCTCATGGGAGCCATCGCCGTCTGCGCCTACAGCTACATGGCCTTGGTGCCCCTCATCCAGCCCCCCATCATGCGCCTGCTCACCACGAAGAAAGAGCGCGTCATCAAGATGAAGCCCGGGCGCAACGTCAGCCAGACCGAGCGCATCCTCTTCCCCATCATCGGACTGCTCATCACCACCTTCATCGTGCCGTCGGCGCTGCCCCTGCTGGGTATGCTCTTCTTCGGCAACCTGCTGAAGGAGAGTGGCAAGACCACCCGCCTGGCCAAGACCGCCGGCAACGCCCTCAACGACATTGTGGTGGTGCTGCTCGGCCTCACCGTGGGCTGCTCCACGCAGGCCAGCGAGTTCCTCACTTTAAACACCGTGTTCATCTTCGCCATCGGCGCCTTCGCCTTCGCCATCGCCTCGGCCAGCGGTGTCTGCTTCGTGAAGCTGATGAACCTCTTCCTCCCGAAGGACAAGAAGATCAATCCCCTCATTGGCAATGCCGGCGTGAGCGCTGTGCCCATGGCCGCCCGCATCAGCCACAACATGGGACTGGAGTATGACCGCCACAACTTCCTGCTCATGCACGCCATGGGGCCCAACGTGGCCGGTGTCATCGGCTCCGCAGTAGCCGCCGGTGCCCTGCTGGGCTTCCTGTCGTAAAACGGCGCACCTATTTTCATCCCCTCCCGTACGGGAAAGACCTTCATCCCATCCCGTACGTGAGGGGATTTTGTATGGTTTTTGTAGCAGTTTCGTTCGGTCGGATTTGCCGCTCGTTCGGTCGGATTTGCCGCTCGGCGAGCAAAGCGAGACGCTTGCTACCGAAGGGACGCAAGAATCCGACCGCATTGAGTATCAGGATTTTTAATCCGCAAAGAGCGTTAATCGCATAATAAATGCTTATACTCTTCGTTCGGTCGGATTTGTCGCTCGGCGAGCAAAGCGAGACGCTTGCTACCGAAGGGACGCAAGAATCCGACCGCATTGAGTATCAGGATTTTTAATCCGCAAAGAGCGTTAATCGCATTACAAATGCTTATACTCACAACGGCTGGATTGCAAATCCAGCCGAACAGGATGTTGATTTGTTGATTTGTTGAAATGTTGATTTGTTGAAATGTTGATTTGTTGACTTTTGGGCTAACTATGCAGAAAACTGCAGAGTTACGTGCGAAAACGCCACAAAAAAAGCTCTGCCGAGAGCTTCACAGCCCCCAGCAGAACCACAAATAAACTACAATCTGCAAAAATACGTTTCCAATCAGCTCTTAAGCCAGCCAGCCTACGCAGGATGAAACGCCGAGTGAGGTGGCTATGGCCGAGACAATGGCGGCTATCAGCCTAATCCAAAAGTCCCATTTCTTGTTAGGCGTTCCCATACGGCTTAATCACCCGATTCGAGGTACTTGCCCTTCTCGCTGGAGAGGGTGGCTTCGCCGCTCTTCAGCTTCTGAGCCATGGTGGAATACATGTACTGCGCACTGCGGGTCATGCCAGCAGGGGTGCAGTCGCCAGTGGCCTGGCAGAGCAGGCGAGTCCTTGCAACGTGCTCGGAGATGTCGTACTTCTCCACGCTCACGGCGGGCTTCGAGGTGATGGCGGCCTTGAAGATGGCGAGGTTGTCGATCTTCACGGGCGTACCGTCGAGGGCCAGTTCACGGATGCAGCGTGCAGCTGCGATGAGCACACCAGTGATGGTGTCGACGGTGAAGGGCGAGCCGTGGTTGGCGATGTGCGCCGACAGCTGTGCGATGTCGATGGGCTCCACGTTGGTCACGCGGCCATA
>JAFZSR010000035.1 GCA_017619275.1 Prevotella sp.
ATGGTGATGCCTTTACTGGCCGTCAGCGTTGCGCCGTCGGCGATGACGAGCGTCACGTCGCCCGTCACAGTGATGCGGCTGCCGATGGTCACGTTGCTCGTCACGTTGTATGTGCAACCGGCCGCCCACGACGTCGTCTGGCTGGTCACATCGATATTATTGACCACAGCATTTGGATCCGTCAAGAGCCTGACATAGCGCTTGCCGCTGTTATCTGCCGTCAGGTCGCTCCATGTGCTGTTGTCGTCTCTCTCTTGTGCCAAGGCTCCGTGGTCGTTGCAGGTCACCGTTCCGCCGATGCCCTTGCCTGCGGCACCGTTACTCCCGTCGCTCCCCATAAGGCCACCGCTCCCGCTGCCGCCGCTCCCGCCGGCACCGCCCGTGGCAATGACTATGCCGCTATTGAAGGTGACATCGCCGCTGATGCCAGCGCCACCGTCGCCGCCGGCACCGCCTTTCCCGGGGTTAACAGTGGCATTTCCACCATCGCCACCATCGCCGCCCGTGGCATGAACAGTGGCACCATTGACAATGATATCACCGCTGATACCTGCAGTGCCGACATCGCCTTTCTTGCCCGAAAAACCATCTTGTCCACGACTACCATTCTCGCCCGTGGCAGTCAGCGTGCCCGAGCCTTCGATGGTCAGCGTACCGCTGGCGATGGTGATGCCTTGACTGGCCGTCAGCGTTGCGCCGTCGGCGATGACGAGCGTCACGTCGCCCGTCACAGTGATGCGGCTGCCGATGGTCACGTTGCTCGTCACGTTGTACGTACAACCGGCCGCCCACGACGTCGTCTGGCTGGTCACGGTAACACTGTCTGCCCACGCCGTGGCGGTGGTCATCACCGCAAGCAGCAGCATGGCAGCCCGCAACATGCAATCTTTCAGGTTTCTCGTTTTCGTTTTCATATTCATAGTGGTTTTGGTGGTGTAGTTACTCATGTAACGCACATTTGGGTACAAAATTACGCAAAAAAATTGTTTTCACCAAAGAATTTGTAAAAAATGGCGCGGCCGCAATGCATTTCTTAATGGTGGTTAAAAATCGAAGAAGCAGTGCAAGATAGTTCTTAATGGTGGTTAAAAATCGAAGATGCAGTGCAAGGTAATTCTCAACAAAGGTTAAAGAAATGGCGTTTGTGGTGGAGGAAATTGTAACGCCAAAATATGTTGCACTACTTGCACTGCTTTCACCTGAAACCGGACGCCAGAAACCAGGATTCTGAAACCTGGATATTTATTCATTTCTCGCGGAGGCCACTTCTTAAAATTTGGCGCCTACTTTTGAAAAAATCTCACGTGAGAAATTTTCAAAAGTGGGCACCAAATTTTCAGACGGCGTTCTGGGGCACACAAATGAATACTTATACATGTCACCATGCATAAACATGCAAATCTTGGTATGGGTTAACATCCGCCATAGGTGGATGGTATCGTTCAATAATGCCCCTGTTCTTGGAGTCTGGTGCAAGTAGTGCAAGGTATTTTCTAAATTCAACAACGGATTAAAACGGATTTAACGGATGATTGCCATGCGCAGCCATAGTCCTTTAAGGACTTTAAGGACTGTCCCTCGCTCTCGCTCGGACGTAGGCAAACATTCGTTTCGATACGAATTTCCCATCATTTCCCGTAATTTCTTTCAGTAAAGGATAATTCGTTTCGAAAAAACAGCATTTCTTTCTGAAGGAAAAAGTGGGAGCCAGCGTGTTTCCACTGGCTCCCACTTCTATCCGTTTCATGCGTTCAATGCATTCAATCCGTTTATTCCGTTCAATCCGTTTATTCCGTTCAATCCGTTGAATCCGTTGAATCCGTTGTCTCACTTGACGACGACCTTTCTGCCATTGCGGATGTACAAACCCTTCTTTGTCGGTTTGCCTTGCAGCTTTAAGCCATTGAGGGTGTATATACTCCCCTCGCCCTTTCTTGCGTCCCGTTGGTAGCAAGCGTCCAAAGGCCGAGCGGGAGAGGGGCTGGGGATGAGGCTGATTCCTGTGGCCTCGCTGTCGCCGAAGAACAGGCGGACGCCACTCACGTCGCCAGCCGTGATGCCTTTCAGCTGGAAGTAGGCGCGGAAGGAGTTGATGCAGGGACAGATGAGGCGGTATTCGTCGTCAGGGTCGGGGGTGGGCTGCGGGTAGTAGAGCGTGTTCTCCTCTCCGAGGAAGAGCAGGGTGCGGTCTTCCTCTTCGAAGGTGATGGGCGAGTAGGTGCCCTTGAAGTCCACGTTGGAGGTCACAATGTTCTGGGTTGTGGGGTTGATGGTGACGTTGAGGAACACGGGGCTTACGATGTCCTGGCTGGCGCTGGTCCATTTGATGATGTAGGGTGTGCCGGCGGTTAGCGTCTGCACAGGGTCGCTGAAGGTAAGGTTGAGCTCGCTGCCCGAGATGGTGGCCGAGGTGAGCGTCCTCGCTTCCACACCTTCGTGCTTCAGCGGGCAATCGTCGGCGGTCAGGTCGACGGTGAACGGCAGACACAGCGTGTTCCAGTCTCCGTTACGGAAGAGCGTGCGTCCGAACAGAACCACGCTGTGTGTCCCATCATCCGGTATCGTGTTCTCGTAGGTGTCGTCGAACAACAGGTCGACGATGGGCCGCGCCTCCTCTTCGTAGCTCTCGCTGAGCTTCACGAATATCTTGTTATATTTGTTGTGGAAGGCATAGTCGGAGCTGAAGTGGTAGTTCTTCGTCACGGCATCGGCTCCCGCGAGGCGCCTCACGGTATAATCGTAGGCATGGTCTTCGTCCGACTCTTCGTCGCCATCGATGGGGACTGCCAGCTGCAGGTCGGGCGTGCCGTCGAGGTTCAAATCCATGTACCACAAGAATTGTCCGCTGTCGGGGTCGGGCACCGAGCAGTAGTAGCCGTTCAGCGAGTTCAGCAATGTGAACACCATCTCAGGGATGACTTGCACCGTTTCATCCTCATCTGTCAAGTCGATGGTGTACTCCACCTGGTCGGAAATCACACTGGTCACGGTGACATTATGTTCGGGCATGATGAAGGTATAGTCGCAGTTCTCGTCGTTGGGCGTGGCGGTCAGGCCCTCGATGTTGAAGGTGAAGCCCGACACATATTTGCCTGCTGGAATGTTTTCGGGGTTCCAGCTCAGCACCACCGTCTCTTCTGGGCGAGCGCTGTTGATGATGTCGCTCCCAAGATAATAGGCGTCGCAGTATTCATCGGTGGTGATGCTGTATGTGCCGTTGTTCGTCATGGCGAGGGTGAGGGCGTTGCTTGAGCCTCTATTGCTTGGGTTTGTGAATAAATAGCTGATGAGGTCGGCCTTGTTGTCGTCAGTCAGCGTGCCGCTATACGGGATGCCGTTCACGGTTAGCTCCTTGCCTTCTGGTACAATGATATAGAGGTGGTCGCCAATGTAATGGTAGAAAGCATTGTCTCCAATGCTTTTCACGGTAGCCGGAAGGGGACTGACATAGGAAAGTTTATTTTTATTACTGCCGTAGAATGCTTTTGAGCCGATGGCCTTTAGTTGCGAGCCTGCGGCAAAGGTAATCAAAGCGTTGCAATAATAGAAAGCCTCTTTGCCGATGGTGGTCACCTTGGCGGGGATGATGACGGAGGCCAAGGACACACATTTATAGAAAGTACCGTCGCCAATGGCTTCCAGTTGCGAGTCTTGGGCAAAGGTGACGGAGGCCAAGGAAATGCAATTAGAGAAAGCACCGTCGCCAATGGTGGTTACAGTGCAAGGGATGGTCATGGAGGCCAAGGACGTGCAACAAATGAAAGCACTTTTGTCAATGGTCTTCAGTTGCGAGCCTTCAGCAAAGGCGACTGAGGCCAGGGATTCGCAGCTTTTGAAAACAATATCTCCAATAGTGGTCACGGTAGAAGGGATGGTAATGGAGGCCAAAGACGTGCAAGAAGCGAAAGCAGAGGTTTCAATGGTCTCCAGTTGCGAGCCTTCAGCAAAGGTGACGGAGGCCAGGGATTTGCAACTATAGAAAGCATAGTCCCTAATAGTGGTCACAGTAGAGGGGATGGTGACGGAGGTCACGGCATCGTACCATTGATAAAATGCATATTTGCCAATAGTTGTCACACCCTCATTGATGACGATGGTTTTGATGGTAGTTTGATAATTGCCCCAAGGGTGGTAATTGTCTTTCATTGGTCCACTTCCGCTGATGGTGAGCACGTCGTAGGTGCTGCTGCCCTCGCTCTGGGTAACTTCCCACGTGACCTGCGTGCCGCACGAGCCACTGGTAGGACTCGTAAGGTAGGCAATGACTACGCCGCTGGAACTTGGTGCTTCGTATGTGTTTCCTGTTGGTGTCAACACGCTTGTGGAAATACTGCCACTGGCATCATTAGGTTCTTGGCTATACCAAACCATCGACTCAAGCTCAAAATTACTATACGGTTCGAAACGAAAAGTGGTTTCGTCTATTATGGAGAATATTCCCATGTTTGCCGGAACGGTTCGGAATTGCAAGGCGGCACTGGCCGAGAGCGTGCATAGTAGGAAGAGCGACATCATCGCTGCCCGCGCGATAATGGCACCTTGAAGACATTGTTTCTTTTCCATAATTGAACAAGGCGTTGATTTATAGTTTCGTTTCAGATTGTCGCAATTTGGGTACAAATTTACGCAAAACTATTGTTTTCGCCAAAGAATATGTAAAGAAAAAGCGAGCACACCCTCAAAAAAAGTTGTTTGAAACGAATTACCCTAATTGCCCATCATTCTATCCACGATTATTATTAATCAAATTAGGTGTGATTATTCAAATTCGTTTCAAAGTAATCTGCTGGATAAGACAAGGACCAGAAGATGTTTTAAGGCCGAAGGCCTGATAAGACCATAGGCAGGGGTGTGAACCCCTGACAAAAGCGGTGTGGGAACCCCCAACCCCAAAGGGGTGGCAGACAACTCTGTCGCCCCTTCGGGGCTGATTTCCCCATTATTTACACCCCTGCCTGTGCTCTTGACGCCCTTTCAGGGCCTTTGAGGCCACGCATTATCACAGCTTGTGGAATTTGAATTAATTCAAATTCCTGGGTTAAATGATTCAAATGATGCAAATTCGTTTCAGTTAAAACCAGAAATACGTTTCCAAAAAGACTTGTCCATGATATAATTTCCTGTGATTTCCCAAAATTTCTTTCCAAAACCAAGCTTGACAACGTATTTTTTCGTACCTTTGCAGTCCAAACCAGTTCTTAGTCTACAGAGCACACAGAAAAAACGAATGATTCTGAGTCTTCCGTGTCTTTTGTGGACAGAGACTTAGTAATGGATGTTTAGGATAAAGAAAATCGACATATTCATTGCCAAACAGTTCGGACTGCTGTTCGTGGCCACGTTCTTCATCTGCCAGTTTGTGCTGATGATGCAGTTTTTGTGGCGCTACGTCGACGACCTGATAGGCAAGGGTCTGACGATGGACGTGTTGGCGCAGTTCTTCTGGTACATGGCGCTGATGCTGGTGCCCCAGGCGCTGCCGCTGGCCATCCTGCTGAGTTCGCTCATCACCTACGGCAACCTGGGCGAGCAGAGCGAGCTGACCGCCATCAAGGCGGCGGGCATCTCGCTGCTGCAGAGCATGCGCTCGCTCATCGTCATCGTGCTGCTGGTGGCGGGCGTGTCGGTGTTTTTCCAGGAGAAGATAGGCCCCTCGGCCAATAAGAACTTGACGCAGCTGCTGGTGTCGATGAAGCAGAAGAGCCCCGAACTGGAGATTCCCGAAGGGGTGTTCTACGACGGCATCCCCGGCACCAACCTCTTCGTGCAGCACAAGGACCTGAACACGGGTCGCCTCTATGGCATGATGATCTTCCGCCAAACGGGCAGCTACGAGGACCAGGCCATCATCCTGGCCGACAGCGGTATGCTGCAGTCCACAGCCGAGAAGAAACATCTGCTGCTGACGATGTGGAGCGGCGAATGGTTTGAGAATATGAAGCAGCAAGACCTGGGCGGCACAGCCGAGGTGCCCTACCGCCGCGAGACGTTTGCCTTCAAGCAGGTGCTGCTCGACTTCGACGGCGAATTTAACCTGGCCGACGCCTCAATCATCTCGAGCAATGCCAAGGGCAAGAGCACCGCCCAGATTCTACACGACTTGGACAGCATACGCCTCAGCAACGACTCCATAGGCCGCCAAAACTACCATTCGTCGCGCGCTTACGCCTTCCCACCACCCATCATCAGTCGCGAAGACAGCATCCGCCTGACGCTGCAACTGCAGAAAAGTGTGCCCAACTTGGACAGCATCTACCAGGAACTCGACACCGACACGCGCCGCTTGGTGACGAAAACCGCAGCCCGACAGGCGCAGATGGGTGCCAACGACGTGCTGATGAAGGCCGACTATGCCAAATACCTATTCCGCCAAGAACGTCTGCACGAGATGGAGACCATCGGCAAGTTCACGCTCGCACTCTCGTGCATCATCTTCTTCTTCATCGGGGCTCCGCTGGGCGCCATCATCCGCAAGGGCGGTCTGGGCGTGCCCGTCATCATCTCGGTGCTGGTATACATCGTTTACTACATCTTCGACAACAGTGGCTATCGCATGGCCCGCGATGACAACTGGACGGTGTGGTTTGGCAAGATGATTGCCACCGCTGTGCTGACGCCGCTGGCCGTGTTCTTCACCTACAAGGCCAACAACGACTCGGCCGTGTTCAACATCGACACCTATCGCAGCCTCGTCATGCGCATGCTGGGCCTGAGGCAGAAGCGACACATCGCTGGCAAGGAGGTAATCATCAACGACCCCGACTATTCAGCCGACGCACAAACACTACTGTCTATCAACGACGAAATCAACAACTACCACAACGAGCACCACCTGTTGCGCTGGCCCAACCCACTGAAGGTGTTCTTCCGACCCGGCGACGACCGACAAATCATCGACATCAACGAGCGGCTGGAAACCGTCATCGACGACCTTGCCAACACCCGCAACCGCCAGGTGCTGCACCAGCTCAACCAATATCCCGTGCTGGCCACCCACGCCCACACCCGTCCCTTCCGCCAACGCTGGCTCAACGCCCTCGTCGGCATCGTGTTGCCCGTGGGCATCTTCTTCTACTTCCGCATGCTGCGTTTCCGCTTCCGCCTGCACCGCGACCTGAAGACCATCGAGAAAACCAGCAACGCCATCATTGAGGAGACGCAGCAGCCTGCCCCAGCAGACCCACCCCCCAGCCCCTCCCTGTGAGGGAGGGGAGTGAATAGATTTGACTCATAGAAATATCATTCTCACATAACGCCAATTATATGCAAAAAATAACATCAGCAGAACTATCTACTCCCCTCCCTCACAGGGAGGGGCCGGGGGAGGGTCTGGAAGGTCCAGGGGGTCTGGAGGGTCCAGAGGGTCTGGAGGGCCTGATGGGCTTGAGCACCATCGACGACGCCATTGCCGACTTCCGCGAGGGGCGCTTCGTCATCGTTGTTGACGACGAAGACCGCGAGAACGAGGGCGACTTGATATGCGCTGCCGAGAAGATTACTCCCGAGATGGTGAACTTCATGCTGAAGTACGCCCGTGGCGTGCTCTGCGCCCCCATCACCATCAGCCGCAGCATCGAGCTTGACCTGCCCCGACAGGTGAGCGAGAACACCAGCGTGCTGGGCACGCCCTTCACCATCACCGTCGACAAGCTGGAGGGCTGCACCACGGGCGTCAGCGCCCACGACCGCGCCGCCACCATCCAGGCACTGGCCGACCCCGCCAGCACGCCACAGACCTTCGGGCGGCCGGGACACATCAACCCCCTCTACGCCCAGGACAACGGCGTGCTGCGCCGTAGTGGACACACCGAGGCAGCCATCGACCTGTGCAAGTTGGCCGGTCTTTATCCTGCCGGCGCGCTGATGGAAATCATGAACGACGACGGCACCATGGCCCGCATGCCCCAGCTGCAAGCGTTTGCCCAGCAACACGGACTGAAGATCATCACCATCAAGGACCTCATCGCCTATAGGTTGCGCCAAGAGTCGCTCATCGAGGTGGGCCAAGAGGTGGACATGCCCACCGAGCACGGCCACTTCCGCATCATCCCCTTCCGCCAGAAAAGCAACGGGCAGGAGCACTTCGCGCTCATCAAAGGAGAGTGGAACGACGACGAGCCCATCCTCGTGCGCGTACATTCTTCTTGTATGACGGGCGACATCCTGGGGTCCAAGCGTTGCGACTGCGGCGAGCAGCTGCACCGCGCCATGGAGATGATAGAGCACGAGGGCAAGGGCGTCATCGTCTACATGCAGCAGGAGGGGCGCGGCATCGGTCTGATGAACAAGCTGGCCGCCTACAAGCTGCAGGAAGAGGGCTACGACACCGTGGACGCCAACCTATGCCTAGGCTTCAAGGCCGACGAGCGCGACTACGGCTGCGGCGCACAGATGCTCCGCCACCTGGGCGTGCACAAGATGCGGCTGATGACCAACAACCCCGTTAAGCGCGTGGGCTTGGAGGCCTACGGCCTGGAGATTGTGGAGAACGTGCCCATCGAGGTGACACCCAACGAATACAACCTGCGCTATCTGACCACCAAGCAACAGCGCATGGGACATACGCTACACCTTTGAATAAATATATAGAAAATGAAAATAGGAATCATCGTAGCCATGGACCGCGAACTGCAGCAGCTGCGCCAAGTGTTTGAGGGCAGCCAGGTCATCGTGGAGAAATGTGGCATTGGCAAGGTGAACGCCGCGCTGGGCGTACAGCGAATGATCAATGAGTACCGACCCGACTGCATCATCTCGTCGGGATGCGCCGGTGGCAACGGCGACGACGTTCAGGTGAAAGACGTGGTGGCGAGCACCCAGCTGGCCTATCACGACGTGTATTGCGGCGAGGCCATCGGTGGTGGCGTGGTCTACGGTCAGGTGCAAGGGCTGCCCGCCCGCTTCGAGGCCGATCCCTATCTGCTGCAGAAGGCCAAGGAAATCAAGCAAGACGGTTTGGCCATCCATCCCGGACTCATCGTCACGGGCGACTGGTTCGTTGACTCGCGCGAAAAAATGCGAGAGATCATCAACCATTTCCCCGAAGCCAAGGCCGTCGACATGGAGTCGGCAGCCATTGCCCACACCTGCTATATGGCAGGCGTGCCCTTCATCTCGTTCCGCGTGGTGAGCGACATGCCCCTGCGCGACACCCAAGCACAACAGTATCACGACTTCTGGGCGCAGGTCGCCGCCCAGTCGTTCCTCACTACACGTACCTTCGTAGAAAGCCTTTAAGCCGATGAACTACACACTGAATATTCATGGGCGGTTGTTGAGCCTCGACAAGCCTTGCGTGATGGGCATCCTGAACGCCACGCCCGACTCATTCTATGCCGAGAGCCGCGCCCAGACCGAGGAGCAGATAGCCCTGCGGGCACAGCAGATTGTGGATGAGGGCGGTGCCATCATCGATGTGGGGGCATGCAGCACGCGCCCCGGCAGTACGCCCGTCGACGAGCAAGAGGAGATGGAGCGGCTGCGCCTGGCACTCACCACCGTGAGGCGACTGCAGCCCCAGGCCGTGGTGAGCGTCGACACCTTCCGCCCTCATGTGGCACGCATGGCCGTGGAGGAGCTTGGCGCCGACATCATCAACGACGTGGGCAGCCCCGACGGCACGCAGCGCGAAGCCATGTTCCGCATGGTGGCGCGACTTGGCGTGCCCTATGTGCTGATGACCGCCGAACCCACGCTGCGGCAGACACTGCTCACCCTGGCCGACGAGGTGCAGCAGCTGCGCAACATGGGCCACAAAGACATCATCATCGACCCCGGCTTCGGCTTCGGCAAGACCGTGGAGCAGAACTACGAACTGATGGCCCAGCTGGAGAAGCTGCAGGTGCTGGAGTTGCCTTTGTTGGTGGGTGTCAGCCGTAAGTCGATGATTTGGCGACGGCTCGACATCACCCCCGAGCAAGCCCTCAACGGCACCACCGCCCTGCACGCCGTGGCACTGATGAAGGGTGCCTCTATCCTGCGGGTGCACGATGTGAAGGAGGCCGTGGAGTGCGTGCGAATCATGGCAGCACTTAGCCCAAATAGTAAATTGTAAACCATAAATTACCAAGATGTTTTTCGACTTTGGCATAAAAGACATTATCGACATCCTGTTGGTGGGCATCGTGCTCTACTATGTCTACCGACTGATGCGCGAGAGCCGCTCGCTCAATGTGTTCGTGGGCATCACCATCTTCGTGGTCATCTGGCTGTTGGTGTCGCAAGTGTTGGAGATGAAGCTGCTGGGCACCATTCTCGACAAGGTGGTGAGCGTGGGTGTCATCGCCATCATCATCATCTTCCAGGAAGATATCCGCAAGTTCTTCTACAACATCGGTGCCCACCAGCGCATGCGGCGACTGCTGAAGCTGTTCATGCCCAAGCACACGAAAGACAAGAACCAGGAACAGCTGAAGCGCGACATCATGCCCATTGTGATGGCCGCCATGCAGATGTCGAAAGGCAAGGTGGGTGCGCTCATCGTCATCGAGCGCGACTCGTCGTTGGCCGACATCATCGCCACAGGCGAGGTGGTGAACGCCAACATCAACCAGCGCCTCATCGAGAACATCTTCTTCAAGAACTCACCGCTGCACGATGGGGCCATGGTGGTGAGCAAGCACCGCATCTGCGCCGCAGGCTGCATCCTGCCCGTGAGCCACAACCTCGACATCCCCAAGGAGCTAGGACTGCGCCACCGCGCTGCGCTGGGCATGAGCCAGGAGAGCGACGCCCTGGTGGTCATCGTGTCGGAAGAGACGGGCGGCATCAGCATCGCCAGCAAAGGCCAGTTCCGCCTACGCCTGTCGGCCGAGGAGCTGGAGGCCGTGCTCACCGAAGAGCTGTCTTAGGTAATCCATCAACTCCAGAAAAAAGCAAAACTAAAAAATGAAGACTTTCCGACATCTTATCTCGTGCTATCCGCTCACGCTCATCTGCTTGTCGCTCATTTGGTTCTTGTGTTTATTTGTGATTGTTCCTAAAACGCCGCTGAACGATGTGGCCTTTATCGATAAATGGACGCACTTGGTGATGTATGGCGGCACCACGTCGGTAATGTGGTGGGAGTATCTGCGCCATCACCGCAGCTTAGTGTTCTGGAAGCTCTTCCTCTTTGCGTTCCTTGGCCTCATTGCCATGAGCGGTGTCATTGAACTACTGCAAGCCTACTGCACCACCAACCGCTCGGGCGAGTGGCTCGACTTTGCCGCCAACACCACGGGCGTGTGCATTGGCACAATCATCGGCCTCGTCATGTGGCGCTTGCGGGGTGCAAAGAAATAATTTATCCCAAACGGTTGTTAAGACCAAATAGTTCTTTTGCAAAAAAGGCGGTCGCTCGACTTTTGGTCGCTTATAACCGCAGGACGCAAGAAAGCCGAGAGGTTTTTATTATCTAAGTTATCTTAAAACAACAAGGCGCAGCCACTCCCCTCCTGAACCCTGCCCTTACGGGGAGGGGCAGGGGTGGGGTCTGTATATTCTTCATTCGCAGGATTTTAGAGACCCCACCCCTTACCCCTCCCCGTAAGGGCAGGGTTCAGGAGGGGAGTGGCTGCGCGTCGTTTATCCCAAACCCATATAAAGGAAATGCTTTATGCGGGTTTGGTTTTATTTGTTTAAACTGCGACGCGGTCTATATAAATCGTGACGCAGTTTTTATAAATTACGTCGTAGTTTATAAAAACCACGACGTAGTTTAAAGAATGTCTGCGTGTCCGAAGCAGAAGTCTTGACGCAGGCTGCTCGTTTTATAATGCTGTCCACTGAACGGATATTTAGCGGACAGCAAAAGGATTAATATTCCTCTTCCTCGGGACGGTCTTCTTCGATGACCAGATTGTCGATGATGAACGTCTGGCGCTCCATGGTGTTGTCGCCCATGTAATAGGCCAGCAGCTTCTGTATCTGGTCGTTCTTGTGGAGCGTCACTTGTTCCAGGCGGATGTCGGGACCAATGAAACCGGCGAATTCTTCGGGCGAGATTTCGCCGAGACCCTTGAAGCGGGTGATTTCCGGGTCGGGGCCAAGGGCCGTGATGGCTTCCAGCCGCTCCTCCTCGCTGTAACAATAGCGCACGATGAAATCGCTCTTTCTGCCGTCTTTCACCTTCGCGTCTTCTGCGGCCAGCACGTTCTTGTCCTTGATTTTCGTGCGGCGGTTGCGCACACGGAAGAGCGGTGTCTGCAACACATAGACGTGGCCTTTGCGAACGAGCTCGGGGAAGAACTTTAGGAAGAAAGTGATGAGCAGCAAGCGGATGTGCATGCCATCCACATCGGCATCGGTGGCCACGATCACCTTGTTGTAGCGAAGCGTGTCGAGTCCCTCCTCAATGTCGAGGGCGGCCTGCAGCAAGTTGAATTCCTCGTTCTCATACACCACCTTCTTCGTCAGCTTGAACGTGTTCAGGGGTTTTCCCCTCAGCGAGAACACGGCCTGCGTATTCACGTCGCGGCTCTTGGTGATGCTGCCGCTGGCGGAGTCGCCCTCGGTGATGAAGATGCTCGATTCCTCCTTGCGGTCGTTCTTCACGTCGCTGAAGTGGATGCGGCAGTCGCGCAGCTTGCGGTTGTGCAGGTTGGCTTTCTTAGCACGCTCGCGGGCCAGCTTGGTGATGCCCGCCATGGCCTTGCGCTCCTTCTCGCTCTCCTGAATCTTGTTGAGCATCACTTCGGCCACGTCGGGGTTCTTATGCAGGTAGTTGTCCACCTCGGTCTTGATAAAGTCGCCCACATATTTATTGATGCTCACAGGTGGTGTGGTGCTTCCTGGTTGCACAGGGGCCATGGTGAGCGAGCCCAGCTTGATCTTCGTCTGACTCTCGAACATCGGCTCCTCCACGTTCAGGGCGATGGCGGCGACGATGCCAGCGCGGATATCGGTATACTCCAAGTTCTTCTGGTAGAACTCCTTGATGGTCTTGGCAATGTGCTCCTTGAAGGCGCTCTGATGGGTGCCGCCTTGGGTGGTGTGCTGTCCGTTGACGAAGCTGTAGTACTCCTCGCCATACTGGTTGGCATGGGTGAAGGCAATCTCGATGTCGTCGCCCTGCAGGTGTACGATGGGATAGAGGGGGTCGCTGGTCATGCGGTCCTTGAGCAGGTCCTCCAGTCCGCGGCGGCTCAGGATGCGACGGCCGTTGTACATGATGGCCAGTCCAGTGTTCAGGTAGGTATAGTTGCGGAGCATCGTCTCCACAATCTCGTCGTGGAAGCTATAATGCAGGAACAGCGTGTCGTCGGGCTCGAAGTAGATGTAGGTGCCGTTCTCGTCCTTCGTAGGTTCGGTGACATCGCTCACGAGCTTTCCCCTCTCAAAGATGGCGCGGCGCACCTGTCCGTCGCGATAGCTGGCCACCTCGAAGTGGGTGCTCAGTGCATTCACCGCTTTCACGCCCACGCCGTTCAGTCCGATGCTCTTCTTGAAAGCCTTCGAATCGTATTTGCCGCCAGTGTTGAGCACGCTCACCGCTTCGATCATCTTGCCTTGGGGGATGCCGCGACCATAGTCACGCACGCTCACACGGAGGTTGTCCTCCACGGTCACCTCGATGCGGTCGCCGGCCTTCATCTTGAACTCGTCGATAGAGTTGTCGATGACCTCCTTCAGCAGCACATAGATGCCGTCTTCGGCCAATGAGCCGTCGCCCAGTCGTCCGATGTACATGCCGGGGCGCAGACGGATGTGCTCCGTGCCAGTCAGGGTGCGTATGTTATCGTCGTTATAGTCTGCCAACTGCTGTTCCACAACATTGAAATCCAGTTCTTCTGCCATCCCTTGATTAATTTAGAATTAAGAGTTTAGAATTAAGAGTTTTCGTCTGGCGGCGAGTAAGAATTATGAATTTTTGAGTTATCATTTATCATTTATCATTTAGCCCCGAAGGGGCGCCCTCACGCCTCCCTCTGGCGTGTGCCCATGCGAGCCTCGACCACGTTCACCACATAGTCGCCCAGCTTTTCGCACTCACTGATGAGGTCCATGTAGACGGTACCCTCGGCATAGGTATAGGCGTGGTTGTTGATGTCGATGATGTTTTGTGCCTTCAGCTGGTTGCGGAAGTTGTTGATTTCGTTCTCGATGTTGAAGGTGCGGTTCACGTCGAAGCTCTCCTTGCGGCCACCCATCAGCATGTTCATCTGGGTGAGCGAGTTCTCGGTGAGTCCCATCATCTGGTGCAAGTGGCTGTATTGCTGCTCGGTAAAATGATCCTGCTTGGCCTGATACTTGCGGTTGATGGTGCGCGCCATGTTGTAGCAGGCGTCGCCGATGCTCTCCAGCTCGCTAATCTCGCGCAGCATGGCGCGAATCTTCGCCTTCGTGTCGTCCGAGAGGTGGGCATCACTCACCTGTTCCAAGTACTTGGCAATCTCCAACTCCATGTTGTCCGAAATACTTTCATATTTCTCAATCCGCGAGAAGAGGGCACTAAACTGCTGGTCGGTCTTGTCGGACTTGTCACTACGGTCCGACTTCCCGATATTAAGCAGATCCTGCACCATGCCAAACATGCGCTGCATGCGCTCGCTGAACGACTGGATTTCTTTCTGTGCCTCGAGCACGGAGAGCTCGGGGGTCTTCATGAAGCCAGCGGTGATGAAGTGCAGACGGAAGTCCTCCTCCTCGTCCACCTTCTTCGACTTGATGACCCAGCACACGAACCTCTCGATTTGCGGGATGAACCAGATGAGGATGCTGGCGTTGATGACGTTGAAACCGGTGTGGAAGGCGGCCAGCGTGAAGTTCAGCCTCGACTGTACGGGGGCATTGGCCTGTCCCAGGAAATTGTCGACCACATAGACCACGCCATCGATGAACCAGCGGAACACCACCAGAATCCACAGCACGCCAAACACATTGAAGAACATGTGGGCGAGTGCGGCGCGGCGGGCCTGCGTGTTGGCCGAGAGGGCTGCCAGGTTCGAGGTGATGGTGGTGCCGATGTTCTCGCCCAGCACCAGCGCGATACCTTGATAGATGGGCATGGCGCCCGAGCCGCAGAGCAGCATGGTGATGGCCATGACGGCGGCACTCGACTGCACGCAGAACGTGAGCACGCCGCCCATCAAGAGGAACACCAACGTGGTCCAGAACGAGTCGGGGTCGAACGAGCGGAAAAAGCCCAGCACCGTTTCGTTATGCCCCAAGTCCATCTCGTTGCCCGTCATGCGCAGCGTGGTGAGTCCTAAGAGCAACAGACCCAGACCAAAGAGGAAGTCGCCAATGTAGCGGTGCTTCTTCATGTAGATGAGGATGATGCCTACAAAGAAGCCGATGTAGCTGACGATGCTAATGTCGAACGATGCGCCTAAGGCCATGATCCAAGCTGTCAGCGTGGTGCCGATGTTGGCACCCATGATGACCGAGATGGCCTGCGCCAGCGTCAACAGGCCGGCATTGACAAACGACACCGTCATCACGGTGGTGGCGGTTGATGACTGCACGCTGGCTGTGACGAGCGTACCCGTCAGCATGCCGGTGAAGCGATTGGTGGTCATGGCACCGAGCACGTGACGCAACTGCGGGCCAGCCATCTTCTGCAGGGCATCGCTCATCGATTTCATACCGAACATGAGCAACGCCAATGAGCCTAAAAGCTTAAAGAATATCAGCATTGTGAGAATATTATGTTACAAACCACAAAAAGATGCATTTGCTTTTCGGCTACAAAATTACTAAAAAACCAGCGCAAAACAAAGAGATTTGTTTTCTTTTTTTCGCGACGGCAAAGATAAAAAGCAAATATTCCGACTTATCGTGCGTCGTTTCAATAAAAATGCGTACTTTTGCAGCCGCCAACAAGCCCATTCATTTATAGCAACGATGATGCTTCGACATTCCATATACTGCTTGCCGCTCTTACTGATGCTGACAGCATCGACCGTGGCATATAGCGAAGAGGCCGAGTGCCCCATGGTGCGCATCGCACCGGAACGGCTGCCCGACTTGAACGTGCCACGCCACGGCCACAGCATCTTCTATGCCAATGATGAGCTGACCGTAGTGGGTGGCCACACCACCAACTTTGTGCCTACTCCCACCGCCGAATATTTCGCCTACGGCAAATGGCACCTGCTGCAGATGGCATATCCCCACGACAACGGCTTTGCCGTGGTGCTGCGCTCGGGCGAAGCCATCATCGGCGGAGGCCACGACGAGGAGCTGGGCGTGGGCCAGACTTTCACGCTGGAGCGTTACACCCCACAGAACCACACCTTCGAAGGTTTCGGCTGCTTGGACCGGCGGCGCGTGCTGAGCAAGGCCATACAGATGGCCGACGGGCGCGTCGTCATCGCTGGTAACCACTATACTGAAGATGCCATTGCCTGTTACGATGGGCAGAGCCAAGTGCAGCACTTGAAAGACGTGGTGCAGGGGCGTTCCAATCCCTATATCCTGCGCATTGCCGACGACGATGTGCTCATCATCGGCGGATACGACACGCACGACCAAAGGCCCGACACTGTGTGGGCCGACCGACTGAAAGGCGACGCCTTCCGCGTGCCGCTATTAGAGCAATGGCAGCTGGTGTATACCGACTTGCCTTTCAACAGTGACCTCTGCGCCATTGACGAAAATACTTATCTGCTGACCGTCACCGATGAAAACGGACAACTGGGCATCGTCGAGGCGCGCGACACCTGCTTCACGCTGCTGCCCACCGCTTGCCCCTTACCCATGAAAGGCCCCTATGGCCCCATCGACTTCAAAGGTCCCATCATCGTCGACAGACAGCATCAGCGGGGCTACATCATCGGTGTCAACGACAGTTTGCTCAATCGTCAATACATCATAGCAGTCGACTATGCCCGCCAGCCCGCTGGGGTAACACTCTACTACACCGATCCGTTGCCCTGTGCCACCGATGCCCTTCCCATACTGACCCCCGACGGCGACCTCGTCTTAGCAGGTGGCATCGTCCACGACAACTACAAGCCCTCGTCGGTGGTGTGGCTCTACCATTTTGGCACCGCCATGCCCTCTGTAGCATCGTCGGCCTGGCTATGGGGCATCGTGGGTGGAGCTGTCGTTGTCGGCCTGATGCTCCTTCTGCTATTTCTTCGCCGCCGAAGTAGCCATGTCAATGTGGTGGAGGAGGCCAAAAACACCGATGAAATGGCAGAAAATGGAGAATTGGTGCAGCGTCTGTGCCAGTTGTTAGAAGAGCGCCGGCTCTACCTCAAGAGTCGCTTGCGCCAGTCGGAAGTGGCTACCGAGCTGGGGGTCAGCGTGAGCAATATCACCGATAGTCTGGCCACGCAGCGGGGCATCACCTTCGCACAGTTATTGGCCGAGTACCGCGTGCGCTACGCCCAACAGCTGTTGACCGAGCAGCCCGACATGAAGATTGCTGCCGTCATCACCGAGTCGGGCTTCACCAGCGAGAGCACTTTCTTCCGTACCTTCAAGGCCGTCACAGGTCTGTCGCCAAAGGAATGGCTGGCTGGCAACGGGGATAAAACCGACTAAAATAGCAGACCTCCTATATATTTACCATCCCTTGCGCTGCCGCAAATATGCGGCTCACCCTACCATTGGCTATCTTTTTCCTACTCCCATTTCGCCGAAACGACTCTCATTTCGCGTAATGGGAGTCGATTTATGTTAAATAATAGTCTGTCTTCACGATTTTGGCCTATCTTTGCACAAACTCTTATTATCAACCAAAAAAACAAAAACATGAAAAAAACAAACTTTTGGCTTCTTGCAAGCCTTTTCGTGGCAGCTTTCACGCTGACCGCTTGTGGTGATGACGACGATGACGATAACACTAACTCCACTTCTGTAGTAGGAAAATGGTCGGCCTTCGTCAAGGCTGTCGACGAAAGCATGATGGGCCGCTACGACCATTATCTGGTCTACGAGTTCAAGAGCGACAACACGTTTACCATCACAACGGCCTACTACGGCACTTCAACCGAAGCCCAATATGCACAGTATGCCATGAAGATGACGGCCGACGACTACCAGTACCCCTCCGGGCAGTTTGTCCTCGACAGCGAGCTCTACCGCTTCACTGGTACCTACACCGATGCCAATAGCCAGCTGACGCTTAATGTCAAAAAGTGGGCATTCTACGACCGCCAAGAGAACAAATATCAAGAGGTCGAAGGTGAAATGGGCTTCGAGGTGCTCAAGTACAATACCTCGAAACGGGAATGGGAATACAACAATCAATACTTTATGAGCAACGCCGTGCCCATCCCCTACAAGATTTCTGGCAACAAGCTGATACTCTTCGACGAGAACACCTGCTTGTCGTTCCAATATCACAGCATGCTCACCAGCACGCTGACACGAAAATAAAAAAAGAGCATCGGAGGCACTGCCCTAACAAGGCTTGCCTCCTTTTTTTATGCCTTGCCATCATAGCAGAAACCTAACACAACACCATCAATGATGATACGAAAAAGACTACTAACCGCCGTGGCCTTTTGGACGATGGCCACAGCCATGGCGACGGCCGGGCTGAACCTGCAGGTGACAGTTCACTGCGAAGAGCCTGGCACCCTGTTTGTAAAAATCATGGAGCAGATAGAGGAGGTGGGCGAGCTGACCGACATCAGCGAGCTGACCGTCAGCGGGCAGCTGAACCTGGACGACTACAACGTCATCAGCAACCAGCTCAGCTTCCTTCAGCGCCTCGATGTAAGCGGTGTCACCAATGGCAACGAAGTCAACATGAAGCTCAGCAACAAGCATGTTGTGACCGTCGTGCTGCCTGAGGGACTGACAAAGATTAGCCCCAGCTGTTTCCAAAATGCTTCCAATCTCACCACCGTCAACATTCCCTCCACGGTGACCGAGATTGGCAACCAGGCCTTTCGTGGCTGCTCCAGCCTTCAAAGCCTCACGCTGCCCAATGCACTGACCGTGGTGGGCGAGCAGGCATTCTACAGCTGCAAGAAGCTCACGGCCATCAATCTGCCCTCGCCGCTCACCGTGAAGCGTTCTGCTTTCTTCGACACGGGCTTCACCACCTTCACCCTGCCCGCAGGCGTGAAGCTGGCGGGCAGCAGCATTTTTGAGGGATGCGACTCGCTCAGGCAATTCACCTTCCCCGACGGGCTGACCACCGCCGACGAGGTGGGCACAAGCACCTTCCGCAACTGCTACAAATTGAAGGAGGTGCGACTGCCAGCCGACCTGACCGAGATACCCGAGGCATTCTTCTATAGCACGGCTTTAGACACCATCATCTTCCCACAGGCGGTGACGAAGGTGGGCTATCAGGCGTTCTACAGCATGACCTCGCCCAAGCGTATCGTGCTGCCCGACCAAATCACCAGCATTGGCAGTCAGGCCTTCTACCTTAACAAGGCTATCGAGGAGGTGACGTGGCCAGCAGGTTGCACCACGATGAACAGCGACATGTTTCGCTATTGCAGCAAACTGAAGAGTATCACCCTGCCCGAGACGCTCGACAGCCTTTCGGGTTACAACCATTTCATGGGCTGCTCATCGTTGACGAGTGTTCACCTGCCCGAGGGCATACGTACCCTGAGTGGTGGCATGTTCATCGATTGTAGCAATCTGAAAGAGGTCAACATCCCAGCAGCATGCAACTATATTAGTGGCACAGCGTTCTCCAATTGCAGAAAGATGACCCACTTCGACATTCCCGATGCCGTGACCTTTATCGGCAATATGGCTTTCAATAGCTGTCCCATCGAGGATGAGGAACTGAAGTTGCCGTCGAAGCTGCGCGTCATTGGCTACGAAGCATTCGCCGGTGGCAAATACCAAAGGGTGGTGGTGCCCGAGGGCTGCATCAACATAGGGAACAACGCCTTCTACAGCTCTACGCTCACCACGCTCGACCTGCCGTCGACACTGCTTGTCGTCACGGGTCCGTTGCCTGGCACAACCTACAACAGTGCTTTGGATACGGTCATCATGCGCTCGCTTATACCTCCCTACGTGCGCAAGAACGACATGTTCACTGGTTCCGACAAAGGGCGCCCCACGCTTTGTGTGCCTTCCGCCGCCCTGTCGCTCTACCAGTTAGACAGCCGTTTCAGTGGTGCCGACACCATCGTGGCCATCAGTGGCTATGCTCCAACCACGGGCGTGATGAACATTGTGGGCAAAGTGACGATGACAGCCGACTGCGACTTCAGCGGCGGCAAGTACGACGTGAATTTCTTCCAGCAGTATTTGAACCGCTCGAAGATGAACGGCAACTACGACAGCGACCATCCGCGTCTCACCATCGAGGAGGGAGCCACGCTGCATGCAGGCACCATCGCCATGACCTGCGACCGCCACGACAACCACTATGGCACCTACACCTGGGACGCCTTCATCAATCGTGGCACCTGCACCGCCGACCGCATAGACCTGCGCTGGCGAATGAAGGACATGGACTACTACTGCCCGCCATTCGACACCCGCATGAGCGACATCATCCCTGAGCGCGAGGGAACGCCACTCATCGTCTACCGCTACGACACCGGCGCCCGGGCCGTGGGCGACTTCGACGGCACCTGGGTGCGCCTTACCAGCAGCGACATGCTCCGTGCCGGACAGGGATACCTCATTCGCACTCAGCCCATGATTTCTTTCTGGGACAGCTATTACAATCGCTGGGAATATGATTACCTGTATATGCACCACATCTCTCATCCCGGCGGCACCGATTTCTTCAACGCCGCTGGTGACGTGGCCCTGCCCATGACCCATGCCGCTGGCGAGTTTGAGCACAACAAGAACTGGAACCTCGTGGGCCAGCCCTATCCCGCCTTCTTCGACATTCGCGGCATCGACTACGACGGCCCCGTGCTTCTGGCCACAGGCAGCGGCAACAGGTGGAAAGCCGTCAGCCCCCTCGACGACGAGGTGGTGCTCGAACCCATGCAGGTTTTCTTCGTGCAGGTGCCCGACGGCATGAACAGCATCACTCTGCAGGGCAGCCGTCGGCAGCTGGGGCCAAAGTTCGAGAACAGCACCGCCGCCAACAGCCGCCTGAACCTGCGCCGCGCCGACCAGCAGCGCCAGCGTGTTGTCTATGACGCAACACTGTTGCGTCAAAGCGAACCGGGCGACGAGGAACCTGCCTGCACCCGCTTCGTCATCAACCCCGAGGCCACCAGCCGCTATGATATCGGCCGCGATGCACCCGCCATGAGCGGCGACAGCTGCACCCTGCTCTACACCTGGCAGAGTGGTGGCGGGGTGGCCTACGCCATCAACGAGCGCCCGCTGGCCGATGGCATCGTCCGTCTGGGCATGCAGCTGGCCGAAGCTGGCACCTACACCCTCGCGCTGCGTGTGCGTGGCGAGGCGTTCCCCGCCTCGGAGCCCGTGTGGCTCATCGACAACGAGGAGCACACCCGCACGTTGCTCAATTCCTCAGACGAGACAGAGGGAGGCTACACCTTCACCGTCACAGAGCCCGCCACCCTGTCGTCGCGCTTCGTCATTGCCTTTGGCGATGCCGAGCCCACAGTCATCGACGACTGCGCACCCGACGTGCCCCAGCCCATGGAAGGCTTGTTCAACCTGAATGGCCAGCGCATCGGTGAACCGCGCAAAGGCCTCTACATCAGCAACGGCCGAATTGTCATGATGAAATAATTGTCCCAAACTTCCCAACAACGATATTTCAGCGCTATGAAAAGAATTATCCAAATATTGCTGCTCTGCCTCGTAGCCACCACCGCAGTGGCACAGAGCACCGCCACCCGCCGCCTGCGCATCACCACCCAGCCCAGGGGGATGTTCTTCGTCACCCTCAAGGTTTACCCCACGGCGGAACTGAAGGGCTACGACAGCTTTATGGGCGACCCCATCATCACCATGAAGAGCGACACCACTGGCATCGACGTTCAAGTGCCCGTGGAGGCAGGTATATATATGACCGTAGGATTCGATGGCTATAACAGACCCAACATCAACAACTACGTTCTGGAGAGCTGGACGGACAACGGCGAGCCCGTGTTGTTGCGCCAAAAGGGCTTTAATTTCCTCTGGATGATGCCCGACCACGATGCCGACCTCGTGGGCACCTTCGTCTTCAACCCTGCCGCCCCTGGCCAGGACGAGCAGCCCATGATGGGCTGCTGGGACCCCGAGACGGGCACGATTATCAACGATGCCGAGAGCGACAGCCCACAGGGGCTCAGCGGCGTAGACCGTTCCAAGGTGCTGCGCTACATCCGCGTGGGCAACTACTGGGGCGCTTCCAAAAAGAAACTGTCTTTCAGTGTCTCGCCCTATCCCAACTGCACATTCTTCGACGCCAGCCGCACCGATGCCCCGCGCGTGGAAATCACCTATTCAGGCTCTGAGCCATGCGCGCTCACCGATGTGGTGCTGCCTGCCACCATCACCAGCATCGAAAGACTAGATTTCTGGGACGTGCCGCTGCAAACCCTCACCCTCTATGCCCTCACGCCGCCAGATATGAGCTTCACGAATTGCCCCGACATGATCGTGCGCGTGCCCGCCGAGGCTGTGCCCATCTACCAAGCTCACCCCCAGTGGAGCAGCTTCACCATCGTGGCCATGGATGCCGACTATGTCAACCTTGGCGTGCAGTTCATGGCCACCCCCGACTCGGCCACGCTGGCACACTACAAGGGCATGAGCCTGGTGCTGACCAACAAGACGTCGGGGCAGACGCGCCGCTATGTGCTCAACGGCCAGCTGAACGAGTATGAGTTCCGCTACCTCACCACCCGCTCCACCTACAAGGTGCAGCTGCTCAACTACCGCGACGAGGTGGTGGCCGAGATGGACAACATCTACTTGGGAGAGGACAGCAAGACCGTGACCTTCGACCACCTGCGACGTCCCCACCAGCTGGTGGTCAGCGTCAGCGACGGCACAGCGACCATCGGCGAGACCCACTACGAGGTGACCTGGCGCAATGGCAATGGCGAATACTTGAAGAAGGGAAACGAACTGGACAATGTCCTCGAAGAGGAACGGGTGAGCTATGAGCTGCATCTCGACAACTCGCTGGCCATGCATTACCAGACACCCGCTGAAGCCGCCATCGTCGTGGGTGAGCAGCCCGACCGCATCGAGGTGACGCTGCACCCCATCCCCCTGACCACGGTCACTGTGAGTGCTGTGGACTCCGTGGCCCATCATGTCATCGACGGCGCCACCATCATCGTGAAGCAACGCTTGGACTATGCTGAGACTGGTGCCACCGTGACCCTCACCACCGGCGCCGACGGCAAGGCGCAGGGTCAGGCGCTGGCCACGATGAGTCATGTGAGCGTGACCTCGCCCAGCCACGGCACGCGGGAGTTCAATGCCAACCTGGCCGACAGTACCGACTTCCGCGTCATGTTCGCCCCGGCCAACGGCACCACCATTCGCCTTGTGCCCACTTGGCAGGCAGCTTTGGACGAGGGAGAGACAGCCAGCAATGAGCCCAACTTAGCTGGGCTGAACTACGAATTAAAGGCCACGCTGCCCGACGGCACCGAGATGGCGCTCACCGACTATATCGTCAACTTCCCCGTCTACACCCTCTACAACAGGCTTCCCGCAGGCACCAAGTTGATGGTCACGGCAGCTGGGGCCAACATCGATTCAGTGGCGGTCGAGGCAATGGTGGGCGACGGCAACGTCAGCATCGCGCTGCCACTCGTGGAGCGAGGCAAGCTGCACGTGCAGTATGCCAAGAGCGACAGCCGCCATCCAGCGGTGCTGCTCTTCAACAACACCACGGGCGAGCTGGTGAAGAAACTCGGCTTTGGCGACTATATGTCGGTCGACATCAAGAACCTGCCAGCTGGCAACTACTTCGTAGCCGCCATGAACAGCGGGCCTGCCTATCAGCTCATCAACAGCAAGAGCCAGCTGATGCAGTACAGCGAAGAGAAAGACTACGTGGGCCGAGAGGTGACCCTGCAGAACGGGCAGGTGAGCAAGGTGCTCTTCAACAAGGTGCCCCTCTCCACCACTCAGATAAAGTCGAACCTCGCCACTCGCCGCGCACAATGGGACAAGTCGAATACTTTCTACGGCTACCACACGAACATCAACATCAAAGTGGATTTCGAAGGGCTCCAGGAGCGTGTCTATCGCCCCGACTGGAATACCTACTACGACCATTCGAAATATCCCACCGACTGCAAGATTGAGGTGTATCTGCCCGAAGGCTTGTCGCAGATCATGGCCTCGCGAAGCTACAGGATGTACACCTCTACCGGCTACTTGTGGCGCGATGCTGCTGGACATTCCCAAATGGGTGGCGACATCGAGACGCTGCTGTCCACGTCTTCCTCGAGATTCAGCATCGACCACAGCGATATCAAGATGGCGACAGCCCATTCCGTTTGGGATAAGAATGAGCGCAAACTTACCGTAGACTGGCCTCATATCGACGAGGGTGGAAAGATGTTCATTACCACCATGGGATTGCAGGAAGGAACCTTCACCCCCGAGGTCTATCTCACCTACACGCTCAACGGCAAGCAGTATCGCGAGGTGCTGGAAACCAACACCCTGACGGTAAATATGTGCGACATCAAAGTGCCCGAAGTGGTGGTGAAGCCACGATTCAGGGTGAGCGGCAATGCGGAGTATACTGGCGAAAACCTCATGATGGCCATGACTGTTCCTAATCCTCATCCTGGTGATGAGTTTGATAAATACTATCGCAAATATCAAACTATACCCTACGAGGGCATCACCATCATGGACGGCAGCCAGCCCATCGGCAAAGCCAGTGTCAACAGCTCGGGCACGTGGGAGGCCTGGGTGACGCTGCCCGATGCCACCCCGCTGTCGAGGCACAACATCTACGCCCAGATAAAGCCCCACAAAGACCAGCCGCTCACCTACAACACCGAAGTCAAGGAGGTGGTCTACGATCCCAACTCCGTGGTGCCCATCTCCACAAAGATGACGTTCTTCAACCATCACCCTCAGCACTTGGAGGATGTCAACATCGTCTTCGACTACGAGGCCGGCCGCTGCACACCAAAGTCCTATGCCTTCTCCAACCAAGAGGGCTACGACACCGACTTCACCTTCGAGGTGAATCTCTCGAACAACGACACCACGAAGGTCTATGCCTGCGCCGTCTTCATAGCCACCGATGGCCCCGATGCCGAGGAACGCGTGGTGTGGGCCCACTACAACAAGCGAAAGAACCGCTGGGTGGCCTACAGTAAGTTCAACACCCGCTCGCTGCCCTACAGCGTGATGGTGGAGCCCTACTATCATAAGGACCATATAGGCTCGTCAGCCGACGTGAACAAGAGCTACGACGTGTATGACCATTTCCTGACCTTCGACGACACTGAGCGCACCAATCTGATGAACCGCTTCAATCAGCTCATCGACCAAGGCTATCAGGCATCATTGCAGAACAACCCGGCGCTGGCTCCAGACCCCGCAGCGCTGAGCCAGGTGATGGAGCAGCTCTTCGGCCTCACCACGGGCGAATCGTACACGGGCGACGATTCGAATAGCGACGGCAACATCGACAACCTGCTGAACGCCATAGAGAGCGACGACGACCCGATGAAAAACATTTCCAGCGTTTTCGACGAAGTGAAGAAGCTCAACGAGCTTGGCGATTTGGTGGAAGGCATTGTCACCAGCGAAGCTACTGGGCTCACTGCCGAAGGGCTGCTGGCCGCCGGCTATGATGAGCTGAAGCTCGACGACGGCACATCGGTCTTCATACTCACTCAGGAAGACGGCAGCTGGACTTATGTCGACCTCGCCAAGAACTTGAAGATGGAAATACCTGCCGACTCCAAGCTGGCCCGAATGTTTAGCGCTCCGCGAAATATGTCGGTGAGCGAAGAATGGTTCTGGACGGCAGTAGAATTCGTGTACTTGTCGGCGCAGGACTTTGTAGACCTGGTAGGCAAGGTGTCCGACGCCTGTTCTGCCATCATCGATGCCTGCCAGATAGTCATCAACAAGGCCGTTGAGAACCAGAAGCAGTTCCTCGACATGGTGGAGTACAACAACAAGCACCTCGGCTGGGTGGAGCGAGGCTTTGCCAACCTCAGGCTGAAGTTTGCCTACGACTCCATGACGAAGACCATCACCGCTGCGCAGAAGGTGAAAGACTCTGTCACAAAATTCAAGCTCGGCAATGGGGTGGGCACGCTGGCCAGCTTCTATTCCCTTGCCAACAACTACCTGAAGTTCCGCGACCAGGATGTGAGGTTGTACGACTTGGCCAAGAGTCTGCAGATTAAGGACTGCGACGACTGGGAGAAAGCGGCCAACTTGCAGAGCCAGATCTACAGCTTCCTCATGTGGATCATCCCCTATCAGACGTCTACGCTCTTCGGCGACCTGGCCGCCATAACCACGGGACTGGCAAGCTGTCTCGGCGTTGAAGTCGACCCCTCGACATTAACATGGTGGGGTGTGGCACTCTCTTTTGCAAAGATTGCCGTCAGCTATGCTGCCGACAAAATCTATCAGGACAAATACGATGCTGCCCTCGAGGTGTTCAACTACGCAAAGCAAGACATTGTATGCGACAAGAAGAAGACCTGCCAGCAGCGTGGCGACTGCCCGAAGTGCGTCGACCTGGGCACCTGCCCCGAATGGCCTAAACTACCGAAGGAGCCCAAGTATCCCACCACCACTCCCACCATCGACCCCTCGGGATATGTCTACGAGGGCGTGCCCAGCAACCGCCTCGAGGGCGTCACCGCCACGCTCTTCCATAAGATGACTGCGAAGGATATCTTTGGCGAAGACGAAGAGGTGGTAGGCCTCTGGGATGCCGAGAACTACGAACAGCTCAACCCCCAGCAGACCAACGTGAACGGCGAGTATGGCTGGATGGTGCCCTCAGGATGGTGGCAGGTGAAATATGAGAAGGCGGGCTACCAGACCGAATATTCGGAGTGGCTGCCCGTGCCGCCGCCTCAGCTCGACGTGAACCAGGGAATGAGGCAGATGACGATGCCCGTGGTGAGCGACGTGAAGGCCACGCCACAGGCTGTGCAGGTGAGCTTCGACAAGTATATGCGTGCCGACAGCCTGACCACCGACCGCATCTTCGTCACCATGGCAGGACAGAAAGTCAACGGCACCGTCGACCTGATGCTTCCCACCGACGAGGCCGAGGCTCTGCAGCGGCTCACCAACCGCGTGCACTTTGTGCCTACCACCCAGCTGCCAGCAGGGCAGAAGCTCTCGCTCACCGTGAAGGGCGACGTAGTGAGCTATGCCGGCATAGAGATGGGTAGCGACTTCCAGCAGGAGTTCCTCGTCAAGGCCGCCGTGGAGCGCATCGTGGCCGACTCGGCCATCAACGTGCTCTACGACCAGAGCTACTCGCTCACCCTGCAGGCGCTGCCCGCCGCTGCCGCCGCTGGCAAGAAGGTGACGGCACGCATGCTGGGCGACATGGTTGCCACGGCCAGCGCCACCGAACTAACGCTCGACGCTCAGGGCAAGGCCACCATCACCATCACTGGCGAGGCCCATGGCACCACAGCACTGGTGCTGCAGATGGCCGACGACCCGCAGGTGAAGCAGGTGGTAGTGGTCAGCGTGAGGGAAGAGGGCGACTTTGTCTGCCCCATGCCTCTGCCAAACTATCAGCCCAGCCAGGCCTATCCCGAAGGCACGCAGATAGCTCTGACGTGCGAGCTGCCCGAGGCCACCATCTGGTACACCCTCGACGGCACATGCCCCTGCAACCCCGAGAACGACGTGCATAAGTACGAGGCACCCATCGCCCTCACCGGCGATATGGTCATCAAGGCATACGCCACCGCACCCAAATGGGCCGACAGCGACATCGCCGAGTTCACCTTCTTGCTCCTCGACCCCTCGGGCATCCGCGTCGTCAGCGACGCTCTTCCCGCCAAGGCCAAGGGCACCTTCACACTCTCCGGCGTGAAGATAGGTCAAACCAAGCATCTGCAACGCGGCATCTATATCAGAAACGGACGAAAGTTCGTGGTGAAGTAAAAAACTCTCTCTCTCGAATACATTTCTTCTTCGGACTCGGAGGACTGAAAGAACAGTCCTTCGAGTCCTATTTTTTAAAACGAATTTGAATAATTTGAATATAATCAATGCCTTTATTAGAAACGAATTTGAATAATCTGAATAATTTGATCCACGAATTTGAATAATAATATAAAATGATTATCCGCATGTGTCCGACAAACGGCCTGCGCTCGACCTGTGGTCGCTTGCCACCGCAGAGACTCAAGAAAGCTGAGCGGTTTTTGTTGTCTAAGTTGTCTTTAAATCAACAAGGCGCAGCCACTCCCCTCCCTTCAAGGGGAGGGGCAGGGGTGGGGTCTGTATATTCTTCATTCGCAGGATTTTAGAGACCCCACCCCTAACCC
>JAFZSR010000036.1 GCA_017619275.1 Prevotella sp.
AATCTGGAACTTTCCGTCGGGGGCGGAAATGGCCTGGAAGAACTTCACGCAAATCTTGGTGTTGCTGCCCCAGTTCTCGGCAGCGCCCTCTTCATTGCACCAGCCGTCGTAGTTGGCGGTAGCGTAGGCGTTGTAGTCAATGAGGCTGCCGTCGGGGTTCTCGAAGAACAGCATGTCGGTGGTGAGCGACTCAACGCCCAGGAAGCTGATGGCCTCGGTGAAGTCTACGGCCACCTCGTCGGCAGTGTAGCCCATACCGGTCTGGCGCTCGTGGTCGATGGTGAAGTCGAGCACCTCGGGCTCTTGCACATCGCCTGGATCAACACCCTGCACGATGATGATAGGATTCTCGCTGACGAAACCACGTCCATTGATGAAGAGCTTAGCTCTGCGACCCGTGACTCCTTCGGGCAGAGGCTCCACCTCGAAGCTCACGAAAGTAAAGCCGCTGGCATTGTCGCCCTCCGTGTCTTCATCCACTACATAGTCAACAATCCACTCGGGCAGCTCATCGAGATAGTAGTTCTCGGCCTCAGTCTCATCAAACCAAGGCAGTGCGGTCTGGCAATAAGCGAAGGTGTTGATGGTTTCGTCCTGAACCTCCCACAGCTTGCCGCCCTCCACAGGAGCCGTCAGCACGTTCATGTCGGTGTACTCAGTGCCATCGTTGCCGTAAAGCACATCGTAGACTTCGACATAGTCGAACATAGCCGTGAATATGGGGGTAACAGTAACAGCATTGTAAGACAGGGTGGTAAAAGTGGTATTGCCCTCATCGTCGGTCAGAATCATATAACTGGGCTGACGGGAATAGATGTCTGCATCTTCACGGTCGAAGTCGTTAGCAAGAATGTTGATGTCGACACCTTCTACATTCCAGTTAAGACAGATAGCATACTCCTTATCGATAGAGAAAGGCACCACCGACTCCGTTCCCAAAATGTCGATTTCCTTCTTTGAGAACACGAAAGAGTAGGCCGCCACCTCACCATTATTTTCAATGGGTAGGATGTCGTCGGCCGTGCAGGTGAGGTCGGCAATGATTTCGTTGCCAGGCCATCCTTCCTCGGTTACATTGGTCACATAAAGGTGCAGTTCCGCTCCTTCGGGGATGGTAGCAGGAATGTCGGTATCGTGGTCTTCTACGGTAAAGCCCATGCTTCCAAGAAGATAGATGTCCTCCACATAGAGGGGGCTTTGAGGAGCCTCATGGACCTGCCAAATGCCATCGTGACGATAGTGTTCGGTAGCGCCATCGTCATCGAAATCGAAATCGATGTCACTGGCTTTGGTGCCAAAGATATAGCCACCGCCTGACCAACCAGACCAAAGTTGCGTGATGAGAGCCTTGGCGAAAGGATTGGGCCGTCCGCAAATGCCAAAAGCGCTACCATTCTCGTTGGTTTCACCCCATGTGTAGGAATCGCGGCCAACATTGATGGTGGGCAGATAGAAGAGGTTGAAACCGTTGTCGTTGGTATCACTTGTGGCGTCGTAGGTATAACCGTTCAGGATGAGGTTGTTGGTTTCTTCCTCACCATCCAGGTCGTAGACGGCTGAAGAAGTGACAAGCGACCACGTAGCTTCCGACGGATTCTCACAGGCGTTTTCAAATTCATTGTCGCCTACGGGCACACCGAAAAGAAAGTCGGCACTCCAGCCTCTCCAGTCGCGGGTCCAACCGCAGACATACGAGCCTGAAGGGCGGTTGTAGTAGACACCATTGTCGGCAGAACGGCGGGGAGCCTGGTTGACCAACTGCGATTTCCATGCGGCATCGGCCTTCGCGGGACGTAGCGCATTGAATGCCTTCTGCGAGGTCACCACATTGGTGGCGACAGCTTTCCCCTTAGAAGGGGCGGCTTTTAACTGCTGCCTGTTGACAAGCTGGGCAGAACCCATCAAGGCTACAGCCAGAAAGCAAAAAAGTAAAGATGCTTTTTTCATAATTAATAATGTGGTTTATAAATAAAAAATGTTATCATACACCTGTGACATTTGTATTGGTAGCGGGAGTAGTGACTTCAAACCAGATGTCTGGGTCGGAAGTCGATGTCAAGCGCAACACCCTGACGACAAAGTTGTTTTCAACCTTGCTCACCGTGAACTGTAGGGCGAGCATCCGTTTCAGCAAATCATCGGTGCCATCAAAAAGGGAGAGCAGATTGTTGGCAGCATCATTTTCGGGTTCAACAAACTGGAAAGTCACCACATCGTCGGTGCGCTCCATCGTATAGCGGTAGCTGGCCCAAGTTTGGGCTTTTCCACGCTCTTGGTATTGAACTTGCCAATTAAGGTTAGCCTTGCCTTCCTTGTTGACAACACGAACGAGACGCAAACCGCGGAAGGTGACGTTTTTCTTTTTAAAAGAAGCTGTCACTGTGGCGATTTGATCCTTCACCTTGTCCGACATATTGGAGTTGGCGTTCAGTTGCCACTGGCCGCTGGACAGCAGTCGCTCTTCAAAGAATTGACCCTTAGGATAGCCTGTGATGCGCCATTCGGGGTCGTCGGTGCCTACAAACACGTCCTGGATAGAGTCGTAGCGCAACTCCTGCAACGTGCCTTTCATAAAGCTTTTCTCAAATTTGTCGCGGAAGCGGAGGTAATAATCATTGCCACGCTTCGTGATGAGGAAAGGATTGAAGAACTCGTTAGCCACGGCATCGGCTTCGTAAGGATAGACGTTGGGCAGACCGTCGTTGGAACCATCCATGCGATAGAGGCTGTCGCCAAAGAACATGAGGTTGCTGGCCAGCTCAGCTTCTGGGAAGATGCTGTTGTGGAAAGCCTTTACGTCGGCCAAATACTCCTTGTAGTCCACTCCCTCCTCAATGGGGGTGAGCAGATTGTAGGTGTTGCGCTTCTTTCCCTTGAGCATCATGTAGCTGGCATCCTCGGGCGCATCGACAATGATGAACTCGTAGTCACCTCCGCAACCCTCGCTCTGCTCATTGTCCTCTGTCCATGGAATATCCTCAGGATCGCTGAAAGCATGCATACACGAATTGTAGGTGTTGAAGGTGAGCACAGGACCATTGTCCTTGATGACCTCCCAGCCTGAAGTGGCCTCGGCATAGAAGTTGTTCGAGAAACGGTTGTCCATCGAGACATCGACCGAATAGTCCTTATTGAAGCGCATCAGGATGAGGTATCCACTGCCATAGGGGGACTCATCGTAATAGGTGGGATAATACTGCATGGCCCAGCCATTGGGCTGCGCTTCCAAGCGTGCGGAATACTTGGCGCTCGACTCATTCAGTCGCTCGGCGGCAGTCTTGTCGAAGATGTCATCCTCTTCGCCGGCACATCCTGTGAAAGCAAGTGCCATGACGGCCATTACGGCCAGGGGAACAAATATCTTTTTCATAAGCCTAATCATTTTGTTGTTTGCAGTTTCTTATACTCTTCCACCTCTTGTGTCAACTGTTCATAGATGGATGGCTTGTCGGGATTTGCCGGGTCGACGTAGGTGAGTCGGTTGACAAAGTTTCCGTAGTTATCACGCAAGAAGTCGCCATTGGCATTGGTGACATACTGGCGGGTCTGCACCTCACGTCGCAGTTCGTCGATGTCGATGCTCCAGTTCTCCTTCAGCCAAGTACGCACCAGGTCGAGCTTCTCCAAAATGACCTCGCGTCCGTCGATGTTGTCGGCATCTGTACTCACGGTGTAGTTACCGTCGGCATCGAGTGCTACCCAGCCATCGGCATTGCGAGGAACCACCTTTCGCACCAGCTTAAATTCGTAGTTACCCATCTGACGCAGATAGCCGATGGTGTCGTAATTGCAGGACATGCGGGTGTAGTTTGTCTTGTAATCCTGATAGGCACGAGGATAGTATTTTTGGTAATCTTCGTCAGAATAGTCTATCTCTTCCCAATCATAATGAGCCGAGTTGAGCAGCTGAGCCCATCGGTCGTCGTTGTAGGTGACGTAGCAGGACAGCGTCTCCACCCAGTCCTCGCCAGCTTGTGACGAGCCGTAGGGAGTGACAAAGCCCAGG
Source organism: Prevotella sp. (assembly GCA_017619275.1). GTDB lineage: Bacteria > Bacteroidota > Bacteroidia > Bacteroidales > Bacteroidaceae > Prevotella. The sequence continues at coordinate 4,007 of JAFZSR010000036.1, forward strand.
GCGGCCTGGATGGTGTCGCTCTTCTGTGCCCAACCCATGGCATCGTAGAGACCCGAACTGATGGTGTTGAATGCCGTCGGACGGAGGGATGTCTGGTCGAGGATATGACCGAACTCATGGTGCATGGTGTGGAAGAACAACTGGTTCAAGCCATAGGCGCCCTCAATCTGAGAAACGTTCAGGCGGTTCACTTCCATCAACGTCACCTTGATGCCGCCCTCGGCGACACCCACCTCGCGCGAGCCGTCGCTCAAGTAGCCCGGCGAGCCAATGACATGGATGATACGGGGTGAATACTTCTTCAGGAAGACTTCTTTCTCGCCAGCCAGCTTGGCATAGACATCGAGCCAGAGATACTTAACCAGCACGGCCAAGTCTACGCTCTTCTCGTAGGTGGCGGGCACCAGATTCTTCTGCATGTCGCTGCCCACATCTTCCATCTTATAAATATACTTCAGATTATAAGGCTCCAGGAAGTTCTTCTTCACAAAGGTGTCGAGCGGGAAGGTATAGGCACTGCGATCCAACGGATACTCCGTGGTATCATAAATGCTGGGACCGAGGTCATCTTCACTACATGCAGTGAAGCCGATACTGGCCGTGAGGGCTGTGGCAATGCCACAGCATACAAGACCCCAACGCTTGGCAAATAGATGTTTATTGTTATTCATATTCTTCAAATTTCAATAATCAATCTTCAATGTTCTGTCCTTAATCTAATTCACCCTCAGTTCGTCGATAGCAAAGCTTGAAGGCTTGACGTGCGAAGTGGTGTCGGTAGTGAGCGAAGCGGGCTGCGAAGGCTCCATGCCGGCTGCGATGGCATCCTGCGGAATCTCCAATGCGCGGCGTGGGTCGTTCCACACCATCACAAGCGTATCGTTCTGCACACCCGTGCTGGTGTTGTTGCCGTAAACGTGATAGTACTCCATACCCCAACGCTTGAGGTCGAAGAAGCGCTTGCCGGAGAAGTTGGTCTCATAGCGACGCCAATAGTTCACACAGTTCATATAGGGCACGGCCTCGGCAGGAATGTTCCAGTTGGGATCCATGTTCTTGAGGAAATCCCAATTGTCGAAGCAGTTAAAGTTGGAAGATGTGTTCTTGGCAAACCAGCTCTTGATCATGTCATCGGTAAGAAGTGCCATGCGGTTGTTGGCAAAATACGTATCTTTTGTTTTTTCAGAGAAATTCGTAGTGCTCTCATGGTAGGTGCACAAGTCTGCGCTGGCTCCTGCCAGATCGCCCAAGTTTACTTTGGCCTCGGCACGCTCAAGCAGCAACTCCATCGCCGTGAACTCGCGGCGGAAGGTATGGGCATAACCGATGCCAGCCACCTTGTCGGTATATTGGAACTGCTCTCCTATCCATCCTGGCTCGAAGCCATAGTCACGTGAGCCGAAGAGGCCAGAGACGAAGGCGGAAGGGTTACCTACCCAGCTACGCCACATGGGAGCATTATGGAAATAGATGGCACGTGCGGCCAGTCCGCCCTGCTCGTAGCGATAGCGCGACTTACGGAAGATGGTCGAATAGGTATCGATGAGCATCAGGTTGTTGAAGTCGTTGGGTTCCTGCCAGATATTGGCGAAGTCGCTCAGGTAGGAACAGTCGTCAAGCGGAGCATAGTCGAAGAGCTTGGGCAACAGCTGAGAATTGTCGGTACCCAGCACGAGGTCGGCCTGCTCCACGGCTTTCTGCCACTGGTGAAGGAAGAGATAGACGCGGCATGCATAAGCATGGGCGGCGTTCTCGTTGAAATGGTACTTGGGCTTCTCGAAGTTGATATCGCTGATGCACTTCAGACCTTCCTCCAAGTCGGCCAGAATCTTCTTATAGGTATCTGTGACGTTACCACGGGAGTAGGTGTCGTCAACGGTGTTAATGACCTCGGTGATGTAAGGAATACCGATGTCATTCTTACTGGCAGTTTCGTTCTTATATGCCTGTGAGAATACATTCACAAGAATAAAATGGCAATAGGAACGGATGAGCAGGGCCTCTCCTTTGGCTGCGGTCAGTTTGGCTGTCATCTGCTGACCATTGTTCGACAACTCATCGATGGCGGCCAGCACCTCGTTCACCGAATTGATGGTGATGTAGAAGCTGCTCCACAGTCCACCGGGCGTGTCACTGGAAGTAGACGACTTCACAGGCTGGAAGAGGAAGGCCTCGTCGTCCTGGCGCCCCGAAGACGACAGGTTATAGTGTGTCAAATTCTGTGCAGCATCGCCGTCGATGGGATAGTGCTCTGAGTTGAGGTCCATGATGTTGTCGCTCGACAGCTCGCAGAACCAACCGTAGTTGGAATCGGGATAGGAACCTGTGAGAAGCATGACCACCTGGTCTTCGGTAGACAGCTCCACACGGTCATCGGGAGCCTTGTCCAGGAAGTCTTCACATGCGGCGAAAGAGAATCCTGCAATGAGAGCTGCGGCGATGCCGCAGCACACCGAACCAGTGCGTAGGATATATTTGTTCTTGAATTTATTCTTAGCCATAATCTTCAATGTTCAATATTCAATGATCAATCTTTAGATTCCCAGACGGACGGTAAAGGTGAACTGCTTGGAGAGCGGGGTGGCCACACCACCGGAGTTGACGAACTCTGGATCCTGACCGTTCAGCTTCTTGTCGGCATAGATGAGGAAGAGGTTGGTGGCATCGAGCTTCAGCGAGGCTGTGGTAAGACCAATCTTGCTGATGAGCTGCGGCGCGAAGTCGTAGGTCAGCGAGATGTCCTTCATGCGGATGAAACCGCCGTCGGCCACACGAGCCGTAGAGTAGTTGTATGCGTTATAAGCATAGCTCAGATAATTGTCCTTATAGTTCTGACGGACGGAGGCGATGGCCGGAATGTCGGTCTTATCCTCGTCGCCCGGCTGCACCCAGCGGTTCTTGAACTCCTTCGGCATAGCGCTCATGTCGCTATAGCTGGCAGCAAAGACGGGGTCGAGGCGCAGCTTGTTGCCAAACGAGTAGGTGATGAACACATTCAGACGCCAGTTCTTATATTTAAATGTATTGTTCAGACCGCCAGTGTAGGTAGGTTCTGTAGGACCTTCATACTTAAGGTGGTCCAGACGCTCATACTCCTGGAAATAGATGTCGCTAGTGGTGACATCGCCGCTTTCGTTGATAACCTGAGGAATACCCTCGTCGTTCAGACCCTGGAACTGGAAGGAGAACAGGGCGCGGTGGGGATAGCCTTCACGGGCATAACCGCTCGACGAGACGAGGTCGATGACACGCGAAACGGACATCAGGTCGGTAATCTCAGTGTAGTTGTAGGCGAAAGTAAGGTCGGTGTTCCACTGGAAATCGTTCGTCCTGATATTGGTCGAAGAGATAGTGGCCTCGACTCCGTGCGACTTCATCGAAGCCACATTGGCATACTGACGGCCAATAATCTGTCCGTAGTAGTAGCCCATCAGGTCGAAGTTGTCACGCCAGTAGGCGTCGGTCACCAAGTTGATGCGGTTGTCGAGGAAGCCGAGGTCAACACCTACGTTGAACTCATGCTTCTTCTCGTAGGTCAGGTCCTTGTTACCCAGGCTCGACTGATAGAGAGCCAACTCCTGCTGATCGCCCTGGGGGCGCCACATGTTAGTAGAGCGGAAGATGGGCTTGGCGTTAGATGCTGCCGTCTGCTCACCCACGAGCGAGTAGCTCAAGCGGAGCGTGGCGTGTGAGAAAGCCTGGTTGGTCTTTTCGGCCCAGTTCTTAAAGAAAGGCTCTTCGTGAGCGTTCCACGATGCCGACACGTTCCAAGTGGGCAGCCAGCGGCTCTGGCGGCTCTTACCCAGCTGGTTGGAGCCGTCGTAGCGGGCAGTGAAGTTGGTAGAGTAGCGACCCTTGTAGCTGTAGTTCAAATTGCCGAAATAGGCCAGGCGGCGATTCCATGAACGCGAGAACGATGTCAGGTCGGTACCTTCTTCCTTTGCTTGCTTGTAGAAGTCGGGAGTGATGGTCACGATGCGGTTCATGTTGTAGTTCACTCCGTAGTCCTGATGTTCGCGGGCATCATAGTCGGCACGGTTGGCCTCCATACCTGCCAACGCGCTGAAGATATGGGTCTCCACATCGTTGACCGACCAAACGTGGTTGTAGTTCACAGTGCCACGGAAGTCGAGCTGCTTCACCTGATTGAGGTTCTCAATGAAGATACCTCCTGAGGGCATCACCGAGATGGGCAGCGAGTTGGGTTTGTCGGGATCACTGTAAAGATAGGGGTTGGAGTACATGATGTTAGGATTGTCCACACCAGCACGGTAGGCCTCGGCTTGGTTCGAACTGTCCTTGATGGAGTGGTCGCGGGCCGAGCGGTTGATGCGGTAGCTTCCCAGCACGTTGACCGACAGGCCACGCAGGGGCTTCCATTCCAATTCTCCCTGGAACTTCAAGTCCATCACATTGATGTCGATGTAGTTATTGTCCAGTTCATGGAAGATGCTGAAGGGAGCGTAGTTGCGGGTGTACATCTGATAGGGATCCAGCGTGCGGCTGGTGTTCAACGCATAGCTGAAGGGGTTGATGTCGAACGAGCGGCTGACAGCACCACTCACCACGTCGGTGCTCTGGTTCAGCGTACCGGGAGCCATCTGGTCGCGGTAGCTACCATTGGTACGCAGGGTGGCAGTGAGGTTCTTCGACAACTTGTAGCTGGCATTGATGTTGGCCGTGTAGCGCTGCACCTTCGAGTCCTTGGTCCAGCCCGGATCAATCATAGCCGACAGCGAGGCGTACATGCTCGACTTGTCGGTACCACTGCTGACGCTCACGGAGTGGGTCTGCATGATGTTGTTGTTGAAGAGCAGGTCGAACCAGTCGGTATTGCGGAACTCGGCGTCCTGCATATACTTGGCGATGGCAGCATCGGTAAACGGCAACTCGAAATTGCCCGTTACATCATTGTACTTGTCCATCAAACCGTACATCTTTCCGTAGAGGGCAGCACTGGAAGCATTGGCCACTTGCGAGAACTCGAGCCATCCCTTGGCCTCCATCTCCTTGTAGATACCCATCTGCTCCTGCGAGTTCGAAATGTTATAGTCGTTGTAGCTAGGCTTCAAACGGTAGGTGAACTCACCCGTATAGTTGAGGCTGCTATGGCCAGCACGACCTTTCTTGGTGGTGATGACCACCACGCCGCTCATTGCGCGCGCGCCATATATAGATGTAGCAGAGCCGTCCTTCAGCACTTGGAACGACTCAATGTCGTCGGCGTTCAAGCCTGCAATGGCATTGGAAATAAGGGTGGTGGCATCGCCGCTCGACAAGTCGTCGGCATCCACGTTCACGGCATCCTCCATGATGACGCCATCGACCACCCACAGGGGCGATGAGGAACCGTAGATGGAGGTGGCACCACGCACGCGAATTTTAGGTGCGGTACCAAAAGTGCTACTCACGTTCTGCACACTCACACCGGCAGCACGACCCTCAAGTGAACGGGTGACATCGGCCACACCATCGAGCTTTGTCTCTTCCGCGCTTATCTTGGTAGTAGCTCCCGTAAACAGTCGCTTGTCCATCTTCTGAATACCCGTCACCACCACTTCGTCCACGGTGTGGGCATCGGTGGCGAGTGTCACCTTCATGCCGTTCTTGGGCGTCACCGTCTGGGTGACCATGCCAATGTAGCTGATAACAAGTTTCTTTCCTGCTGGTACAGCGATGCTGAAGTGACCGTTCATGTCGGTCTTCGTTCCCTGCTTGGTGCCTTGAATCATCACGGTGGCCCCTATACAGGGATCACCAGTGTCTTCAAAGACTGTGCCTGAGATGGTGTTCTGTGCAAGTGCCATTCCTATTGACAGGAAAAGGCCCACCAAGAGCATTGTTAGTCTTTCTTTCATAAATATTTAGTTCATTTATTTACATTTGGGGTGCAAAGTTACTGCAAAAATATTGAAAACGCAAATAAAACTGCCAAAATCTGACATTTAGTATTGCTTTTTGCCTTTTTTTCCATCACCATTACAGCGGTGCACAGGCCTTCTTGAGCCACGCCAACTCACTGCCATCGAAGTATGGAGCCAAGCGTTTGTAGACCAAGCGGTGGTAGTCGTCGAGCCACTGGCGTTCCTCGCTGGTGAGCTCTTCAACCACGATGGGGCGTTTGTCGATGGGACAAAGCGTAAGCGGTTCGAACTGAAGGAACTGCCCAAACTCGGTGGTCTGATAGGGCACGATGAGGAGGGTGTTCTCAATGCGCACGCCGAAGCGGCCAGGCAGATAGACGCCCGGCTCGTCGGTGACGGTCATGCCCGCCACTAATGGTGCAGGTTTCCACTCCATGCGTATTTGATGAGGGCCTTCGTGCACATTCAGGTATGTGCCCACGCCGTGGCCGGTGCCATGAAGATAGTGCAGTCCCTCACGCCAAATCGCCCGCTTGGCGAGCACGTCGAGCTGGGTGCCGCTGATGCCCGCGGGAAACTTGGCCATCTCCACCTGTATGTGGCCTTTCAGCACCAGGGTGTAGACATGGCGCTGATAGTCGGTGAGCGGTCCAAGGGCGATGGTTCGCGTGATGTCGGTGGTGCCGTCGAGATATTGTGCGCCACTATCGAGCAGCAGTAGTCCCTCGGGCTTCAGGGGGATGTCGGTCTGAGGAGTGGCTTCATAGTGGATGATGGCCGCGTGCTCGCCGTAACCTGCGATGGTGTCGAAACTGATGTCGCGATAGAGCGGCTGCTGGGCACGCAGGGCAGTGAGTCGGCGGTCGATGGAAATCTCGGTCTCTCGCGACACATCGGCCTCGTCGAGCCATTTCAGAAACTTCACCATGGCTATGCCGTCGCGGAGCATGGCTCGCCGAAAGCCATCCTGCTCCACGGCGTTCTTCACCGTCTTCATTCGCTTCACAGGCGACTCAGCCTCCACCACCTCACGGCTCACAGTCTTATAGAGTGTGTAGCTCACCTCGTCGGGGTCGAGCAGGATGTTGTATTCGAAATAGTCCTTCAGGCCTTGTTTCACATGGTCGTAGTCGTCAACCGCGATATGGTTCTCTTCCAAGTAGGCGCTGACCTGGGGGGTGAGCTTCTCCTTATTTATATATAATGTGGCACTCTGCGAAGAGATGAGCAGATAGCTTACAAAGACGGGATTGCAATGTACATCGGTACCACGCAGGTTGAGCGTCCAAGCGATGTCGTCGAGCGAAGCCATGAGCATGCCGTCGGCATGTTGCTGTCGCAGTGCCTGACGTATGCGTGCCAGCTTGCTCGCCGTCTCCTCGCCGGCATATTCCATGGGGAACAGTTCCACGGGGTTCAGGGGGATGGGGGGTCGGCTTTTCCATATCTGTGCCAACGGGTCCAGATTGGTGCGCAGGGTGAGGCCACCCTCATGACGCAGACTGGCGATGAGTTCGCGCACGCTGGCGGTTGAATTCACCATGCCATCGATGCCCACCTCGGTAGAGGAGCCGCCTTCCACGTCGCGCTCGCGCAGCTGCTGACCTATCCACTGGGCAATGGTGGGTGTGCCTTCTATCTTTAGCTTCATTAATTGGAACTCGGTGTTGCTCAACACCTCTTCGGCAGCAAGGAAGTAGCGGCTGTCGGTCCACAAGGCGGCACTAGTCATGGTGACTACGGCAGTACCCGCCGAGCCGTTGAAGCCACTAATGAACTCTCGTCCCTTCCAGTGGTCGGGGATGTATTCACCCTGATGAGGGTCGGTACTGGGGAAGATGAAAGCAGCCAGATGCTCGCGGCGCATCAGCTCGCGCAAGTCGGAAAGTCGTGATGAAATGTTGTCCATATCGTTTGTGTATTTTTAGTGATTATTCCTTTCAGTGTTTTAGACTGCAAAAATAAGATTTTCGTCTGAAACGACCAAAAGAAATTGCACTTAATAGCGATAAAAAACGATTACGTGCCGCCAGCCGAAAATTTGGCGGCGCTTTTTTGAAAAACGGTAACGCTTTTTTGAAAAAAGTCGTTACCAAATTTTGGCACGGTCCTACGCGACAAAAATAACGGGCGAAAATCGTGAAAATGAGCGAAAACATTCTTTTTTTTCATTCATCGCGTTTTTTTTCTCAAAAATGAAAGAGATGAAAAAAAAAATGCGTACCTTTGCAGCCGTATTACGTAATAACACTTTATGAAAGGTATTGTTTTGGCTGGTGGAAGCGGCACACGCCTCTACCCCATCACCAAGGGCATCAGCAAGCAGTTGATACCTATCTTCGACAAGCCGATGATCTATTATCCCATCTCGGCTCTGATGCTGGCGGGCATTCGCGAGATACTCATCATCTCCACTCCACACGACCTGCCGGGCTTCCGTCGTCTGTTGGGCGACGGCCAGGAACTAGGTGTACGCTTTGAGTATGCCGAACAGCCCAGCCCCGATGGTCTGGCTCAGGCATTCATTATCGGCGAGGAGTTTATCGGCGACGATTGCGCCTGCCTGGTGTTGGGCGACAACATTTTCTATGGATCGGGCTTCACTGGACTGCTGCGCAAAAGCGTGGAAAATGCCGAGAAGCACGGACTTGCCACTGTCTTCGGCTATTATGTGAACGACCCCGAGCGCTACGGTGTGGCGGAGTTTGATGCCCAAGGCAACTGTCTGTCGATTGAGGAGAAGCCCCAACAGCCCAAGTCAAACTATGCTGTTGTAGGACTCTACTTCTATCCCAACAGCGTGGTAGAGATTGCCAAGAACATCAAACCCAGCGCACGCGGAGAATTGGAAATCACCACTGTGAACCAGGAATACCTGAGTCGTCACCAGCTGAAGGTGCTCACGCTGCAGCGCGGCTTCGCATGGCTCGACACTGGCACCCACGACTCACTGGCCGAAGCCAGCACTTTCGTCGAGGTGATTGAGAAGCGCCAAGGACTGAAAGTGGCCTGCTTGGAAGAAATCGCTTTCAAGCACGGTTGGATTAGCGCTGAACAACTGAAGCAAACAGCCATGCCCATGCAGAAGAACGACTATGGGCAGTATCTGCTGAAACTGGCTACAAGTAAATAAAGGAAAATAAAAAATACACATTATTAATATTAAAGAAAAAAATGGAAGACAGCAAGAAACTTGACATCCTTGCCGAGCAGATGGAACAAAACATGCAGGCAGAAGAGTCGCAGTTTAACTTCAGCAACCTCATGAGGATTTTCATCCTCAACTGGCAATGGTTCCTCCTTTCGATGTTCATCTTCATTTGTGGCGCACTCATCTACCTGCGCTACAAGAGTCCCACCTATCAGGTGTCGGCCAAGATGCTTATTAAAGAAGAGACTAACAACCGCAGCCGCAGCAACCAGATGTTGTCCAACATGCAAGACCTGGGATTCATTACCAACTCTACCGGTATTGAGAACGAGGTGGAAATCCTGAAGTCGCGTATCTTGGCTCTTGATGCCGTGAACGACCTGAAGCTCTACACTGAGTATCGCACAAAGGGCAAGATCACTAAGTCGCTCATCTACAAATCGCAGCCCATTACAGCCGACCTTGCACCCGAAGACTTGGAACGACTGGAAAAACTACCACAACCCAGTTTTAGCTTCAAAATCACGCGTAAAGGCGAACGCTACGACGTGGAGAGCCTTGAGGACAGTAAGCCATTCAAGGGTTCCTTTACAACAACGCCCGACACGCTGCACACACCATACGGCGTACTCACCTTCACCACCAATGTGAGCGAAGGCGTGGAACCCATGACCAACGGACAAGAGCTGCTGGTTAGTATCACTGCCCCCAAAGTGGTAGCATTTAGCTATGCAAGGCGCTTGTCGGTGGAACCCACCTCGAAACTCACCAGTATTGCGCAGCTCACCATCACCGATGGCAACCCACTGCGTGCATACGACTACCTGAACCAGCTGGCCATCGTCTACAACCGTCAGGCCAACGCCGACAAGAACGAGATTGCCTACAAGACCGAGGAGTTCATCAACTCGCGTCTGGAGAAAATCAATGCCGAACTGGGTAGCACCGAGAGTGAACTGGAAGAGTTCAAACGCTCACACAACCTTACCGAGCTGCGTCTGGATGCCAACCAAACTCTGAGCCAATCGGGCGAATATGCCGCCAAACTGGCCGACGCCAACACTCAGATTATGCTGCTCGATTACCTTCGCGAGCATGTGAACGACCCCTCCAACCGCTATCAGATCATCCCATCAAACGTGGGTATGACCGACAATATCTCTACCTCGCTCATCAACGAGTATAACAAGACTGTGCAGGAGCGCGACAAAATGCTGCGCTCTGCTTCGGAAAGCGCTCCACAAGTGGTCACGCTCACCAACCAGCTCGACAATCTCACTCAGAGTATCAAGACGGCTCTGATGCAGGCACGGCGCACCGCCGACATCCACCGCCAGAGCGTGGAGAGCCAGTATCGCACCTACAGCAACCGTATCTCCAATACTCCTGAGCAAGAGCGCATCCTCACACAGATTGGACGCCAGCAAGAGGTGAAGAGCGGACTGTATCTGATGCTGCTGCAGAAGCGCGAGGAGAACAGCATCTCACTTGCTGCCACGGCCGATAAGGGTAAGCTCATCGACGATCCTGTCTACAACGGACAAATCAGCCCCAAGCGCAGCATCATCCTGCTGGCTGCCATCATCCTGGGATTCATGCTGCCTATGCTCATTCTCTGGATCATCAACTTGCTGCGCTATAAGATTGAGGGACACGACGACGTGGAGCGCCTCACCGACCTGCCCATTGTGGCCGACGTGGCCGTGGCCAGCGATAAGGTGAAGACCTCGGCCGGCATCGTGGTGCATGAGAACAAGAACAACCAGATTGACGAAATCTTCCGCTCGATGCGAACCAATATCCAGTTCATGATGACAGGCGACCAAAAGGTCATCCTCTTCACGTCATCCACATCGGGCGAGGGAAAGACGTTCAACGCAGCCAACCTGGGCGTGTCCTTCGCCCTGCTGGGCAAGAAGGTTCTCCTCTGCGGTCTTGACATCCGTAAGCCCGCCTTGGGACGCCTCTTTAGCATCAGCGACCGTGAACGTGGTATCACCCCGTTGCTCACGAAGGAAAATGTGACCATGGAAGACATCAACTCTCAGATCATTCCTTCTGGCGTCAACCCCAACCTCGACCTGTTGCTGGCCGGTCCTACTCCTCCCAACCCTGCCGAGTTGCTGGCTCGCCAAACTCTGAAGGATATTGTCGACATCTTGCGCGAGGAGTACGACTACATCATCCTCGACACCGCTCCTGTGGGACTCGTCACCGATACCCTGCAGATTGGTAGATGGGTCGACGTTACCGCATTCGTTTGCCGCGCCGACTACACACCGAAGGCCAGCTTCGGACTCATCAACTCTTTGGCTGCCGAGAAGAAGCTGCCCAACATGTGTGTCGTGCTTAATGGCGTTGACATGTCGAAGAAAAAGTATGGCTACTACTACGGCTATGGCAAGTATGGCAAGTACGGACGTTACGGCAACTACGGACGCTATGGCTATGGCGGCTACGGCAAGTATGGAAACTATGGCAGTTACGGCAGCTATGGCAACTATGCCGAGAGCCACTATGGCAACAAGAACGACGAATCGATTAAGAGATAAGAAATGGCTACAATTGCAGTTGATTTCGACGGAACAATAGTGGAACACCGCTATCCCGAGATTGGAGCAGAGCGGCCCTTCGCCATCGACACCCTAAAGATGCTCATCAAGGACCGCCACAAGCTCATCTTGTGGTCGGTTCGCGAGGGCAAATTGCTCGAAGATGCTGTAGAGTGGTGTCGACAGCGGGGTGTGGAGTTCTATGCCATCAACCGCGACTATCCCGAAGAAACCACAGATAACAACCCCCACTTCAGTCGGAAGTTGAACACCATCGATTACTTCATCGACGACAGAAACATCGGTGGATTACCCGATTGGGGCACCATCTACCGCATGATCTCTCGCCGCAAAACGTGGCACGACATCATTGTGGAAGAGGTGCAGAGCGCTACGCTCACTTCCTACGAGGAGACTCACCCCAAGAAAAAGCCGTGGTGGAGGTTCTGAATGAATGAAACAAATCATTCTTCAGCAGTTTTTTCGGATAAAATCTTTTGCAAAAAGAAAGATAATTCGTAACTTTGCACACGATAAGCAGGAATTCACGTTCACAACGTGACAATAAGCAACGCTAGAGAGCGTTGTCGCCTGCAAAAATGATTAGAAAGAATTTTTGTACCTTTGTGCCAAGCCCGCTGCGAAGCTCGCGAGGAAACGTTTGTACTTTTGATACATGAAACGTAAAAGAAAACATGTTTGACCACCGCTGTCCGAGAGGATGGCGGTGTTTTCTTTTCCACGGTCAAGAATCAACGCCAGTAGTAAAACTTTTTTTCAGAATAATTTGGCTAAGAATCGAATTGTTAGTAACTTTGCACCCAATTTATAAAAAAGAGCTAACTGTGGACAAAAGACCACAGTACATTACACACATGAAAGCGATACAAATCACACATCAACAAGAGCTGAACATTATCGAGCTGCCAGAGCCACAGGCTCCTGGCGACAACGAAGTGCTGCTGCGCATGGAGTACGTGGGATTCTGCGGAAGCGACTTAAACACCTTCTTGGGTCGCAACACCATGGCCCTCAACCCTGTCATTCCCGGCCACGAAGTTGGAGCCACGATAGAGGCCGTAGGTAGCGCAGTGCCTAAAGAGCTGTGCCCAGGCTTAGTGGTTACCTTGAATCCCTACACCAACTGTGGCAAGTGCGCCTCGTGCCGTAACCAGCGAGTAAACGCCTGCCAGCACAATGAGACATTGGGTGTGCAGCGCCAAGGAGCTATGCGACAGTTTCTCCTCATGCCTTGGGAGAAAGTCATCCCCGCCGGGCTTCTCACACCCCGCGAGTGTGCTCTTGTAGAGCCCATGAGCGTAGGTTTCCACGCCGTCAGCCGTGCCCAAGTCACCGACATCGATGTGGTGCTCGTCATTGGCTGTGGCATGGTTGGCATGGGAGCCATTGTGCGTGCCGCCCTGCGCGGAGCCACGGTGGTTGCTGCCGATATCGACGACAACAAACTGCAGCTGGCCCGGCAGATGGGTGCCAGCTATACCATCAACACCCGCACCGAGGATGTGCATCAGCAACTGCAACAAATGACCGGCGGCTTCGGCCCCGATGTGGTGATTGAAGCCGTGGGCAGTATCCCCACCTACCAGATGGCCGTGAACGAGGTGGCCTTCACAGGCCGTGTTGTTTGCATCGGCTATGCCAAGTCCGAAGTTTCGTTCCAGACGAAGTATTTCGTGCAGAAGGAGCTCGACATCCGTGGCTCGCGCAATGCACAGCCGCAGGATTTCCGTGCCGTCATTCACTATCTGGAAAGGCTGAAGGCTGGCAACGGACAAGAATCAGAGAAGAGCGACAACCCCATCGACAAGCTCATCACCAGCGTGGTGCGCCCTGAAGAAGCACTCAGCGCCATGCAGCAGTGGAGTCAAAACCCCGGCAGCGTGTTCCGCATCCTGGTGAACATGAACGTTTAACATTGAACATTGTACATCTAAACATAGACATAACATGGCAACAGACAACATTAACATTGTAGGTTCGAAAATCAAAGGGCTGCGCGAAACCAAGCAACTCAGTATCGAAGAAATTGCAGAGCGCAGTGGCCTCTCGCCCGAACAAATCATTTCAATAGAGAGCGATGAGAACCTGCCCTCGCTCGGCCCGCTCATCAAGATAGCACGTGCTTTGGGTGTAAGACTGGGCACTTTTATGGACGACAACGACGCACTGGGTCCCGTCGTATGCCGAGCTGAGGAGCGCGAGCAGCAGAGCAGCATCAGCTTCAGTAACGGCGCCACTGGTGCCCGCAAGCACATGGAATACCACCCGCTGGCCAAGCAGAAAGCGGGTCGACACATGGAGCCATTCGTCGTGGAAATCCAACCATCAGAAGAACGCGAATTCATCTCGTCGGCCCACGAGGGTGAGGAATTCATCTACGTGATGAGCGGCGAAGTGGAGGTAGACTACGGCAAAGAGAAATACTGTCTGAAAACTGGCGACAGCATCTACTACGACAGCATCGTGAAGCACCACATCCACGGCGCCGACGGCAAGGCCGCCAAGATTTTGGCCGTAGTGTATATCCCCTTCTAAGTTGAGAGAGATGGAACAGTTATCTGAACGCACCCTGGGCCAATGGCTCGAGTACTGGGCTGAGACTACCCCCGACAAAGAATACATTGTATATAGCGACCGCGACCTGCGCTTCACTTGGAGCAAGTTCAACGAGCGTGTCGACAATCTGGCACGCGGACTGCTCGCCATCGGCGTGAAGCGAGGCAGCAACGTGGGCATCTGGGCCACCAATGTGCCCGACTGGCTCACATTCCTTTACGCCACGGCGAAAATCGGGGCCGTGCTGGTGACGGTGAACACCAACTACAAGCAGGCCGAGCTGGAATACCTGTGCGAAAACAGCGACATGCACACCCTGTGCATCACCGACGGCACCTGGGAGTGCGACTATGTGGACATGACTTACAGCATGCTGCCCGAACTGCGCGATTGCGAGCGCGGACACCTGCAGAGCAAGCGCTTCCCCTATTTGAAGAACGTCGTCTACATCGGCATGGAGAAATACCGAGGCATGTACAACACCGCAGAATTGCTGCTGTTGGGACAGAACATCGATGACGCCACGCTCAACGAGATGAAGAGCCAGGTGACCTGCCACGACGTGGTGAACATGCAGTACACCAGCGGCACCACGGGATTCCCCAAGGGCGTGATGCTCACCCACTACAACATTGCCAACGACGGCTACTTCACCGGCGAGGCCATGGGCTTCACCGCCGCCGACAAGCTCTGCGTCTGCGTGCCCTTGTTCCACTGCTTCGGCGTAGTGCTCGCCACCATGAACTGCCTCACCCACGGCTGCACGCAGGTGATGGTCGAGAAGTTCGACCCACTCGTCGTCCTCGCCTCCATCCACCGCGAGCGTTGCACCGCCCTTTATGGTGTGCCCACGATGTTCATTGCCGAGCTCAACCACCCCATGTTCCCCATGTTCGACATGAGTTGTCTGCGTACTGGCATCATGGCCGGTAGCCTGTGCCCCGTGGAACTGATGAAGCAGGTGAGCGAGAAGATGTATATGACCATCACAAGCGTCTACGGACTCACCGAGTCGTCGCCCGGCATGACCCACACCTGCCTTACCGACAGTTTCGAGCAACGCTGCACCACTGTGGGCCGCGACTATCCCTTCGTCGAAGTGAAGGTGCTCGACCCCGAGACAGGCGAGGAATGCCCACAAGGCGTACAGGGCGAGATGTGCTGCCGAGGCTTCAATGTGATGAAAGGCTACTACAAGAATCCCGAAGCCACCGCCGAGGTCATCGACAAGAACGGATTCCTGCACAGTGGCGACCTCGGCGTGATGGATGCCGATGGCTACTATCGCATCACCGGCCGCATCAAGGACATGATTATCCGTGGCGGCGAGAATGTGTATCCCCGCGAAATCGAGGAGTTCCTCTATCAGATGCCCGGCATACGCGACGTGCAGGTGGCCGCCGTTCCCTCGAAGAAATACGGCGAGGAGGTGGGTGCCTTCATCATCCTTGAAGAGGGAGCCAAGATGACACGCGAAGATGTGCGCGAGTTCTGCCGCGGCAAGATAGCACGCTATAAAACGCCCAAGTATGTATTCTTCATCGACCAGTTCCCGCTCACCGGTTCAGGAAAGATTCAGAAATTCAAATTGAAGGAACTCAGCCTGAAGCTCTGCGCCGAGCAGGGCATAGAAGTCATCTAACCTACCAGCTGATAGTCACATCAAGACTTTGCAAGGCAAGGCTCAAGTCAACGTTCTTTGACTTGAGCCATTTTCGTTTCAACAGATAGGTCAGCTCTGTGGCGGCGAAGCCGATAGTTGCTCCCGTTGCCACATCGTACCAGTGATGACGGTCGCGACACACGCGGTCGACGGCCACCAACGTGGCCAGCCCGTAGCCTCCCACGGCCACCCAGGGGTACCGTCCGCCCACCTCATGACGCAGCAGCGTCGCCCCGGCGAAGGCAAACGTGGCATGGCCAGAGGGAAACGAGCGGTTGTCACTATTGTCGGGACGGCGCTCATGCACAACGTGCTTCAGTCCCCATGTGGTGCCAGCCGCCAGCGCATAGCTGCCCACAGCCGTCAACGCCAATTGGGGCCACGGTGTCTCCCCCACCCCACAAACTCTGAGGGTCAGCACCGTTGCCAAGGGCACATGTTGAAGAACATCGTCGAGGCCGTCGCCATGACGTTGTTGGGCACTCACCGATGGCATCAGCATCAGCAACAAAACCACCATCAAATATTTCATCGCCCAAAGATACGAAGAAATCCTGAAACAGCAAAGATTATTTCGTAGTTTATCGCAGTTCAACCCAATAAAGTGTGTAAACTGTATTCTTTAAATGACAAAAACGATGCGCATCCTGAGGGTTGCGCACGCCATTTTTGAACAGGTGGCGGTTCATAAAAAAATCTCGTACGAGATTTTTTCAAAAGTCGTTACCAAATTTCAAAAAAGCGTTACCAAATTTTTGGACGGTGCTTGGCATCTCAAAAACAGCATTTGGCAGCACTAAGACGTTTGCAAAGTTTAACAAAAAAAGTTGATTAAAAATCCGATTTATATGAAAATTTTTCGTAAATTTGCAGCGCTTTTTTATGTACGTATACGTAGACATCTAACATTCAGGAGTTTAAGACAAGTTTTGGAAGGAGACGTTAAAGGATGAGACAGCTTAAAATTCAAAAAAGTATCACAAACCGTTCGAGTGAGGCACTCGACAAGTACTTAGTTGAAATAGGCCGCGCT
>JAFZSR010000037.1 GCA_017619275.1 Prevotella sp.
CATGGACTCGAAGCTCGACCGCGCCATGGCCGCCCTGCGCTGTCCGCCGGGCGACTGGCCCGTGACCAACCTCTCGGGCGGTGAGCGCCGCCGCGTGGCGCTCTGCCGCCTGTTGTTGCAGAAGCCCGACGTGCTGCTGCTCGACGAGCCTACCAATCACCTCGATGCCGAGAGCATCGACTGGCTGGAGCAACACCTGCAGCAGTATGAGGGCACGGTCATCGCCGTCACCCACGACCGCTATTTCCTCGACGACGTGGCCGAGTGGATTCTGGAGCTCGACCGTGGCGAGGGCATCCCCTGGAAGGGCAACTACTCCAGCTGGCTGGAGCAGAAGAGCCAGCGGTTGGCTCAGGAGGAGAAGCAGGCATCGAAGCGCCGTAAGACCTTGGAGCGCGAGCTGGAGTGGGTTCGCATGGCACCGAAGGCCCGCCACGCCAAGGGCAAGGCCCGACTGAACAGCTACGAGCTGATGCTGAACGAGGAAGAGAAGCAGAAGGAGGAGCGGCTGGAAATCTTCATCCCCAACGGTCCGCGCCTGGGCAACAAGGTCATCGAGGCCGAGCATGTGGCCAAGGCCTACGGTGAGAAGGTGCTGTTCTCCAATCTGAACTTCACCCTGCCGCCCAACGGCATCGTGGGCGTCATAGGCCCCAACGGAGCGGGCAAGACCACCCTCTTCCGCCTCATCATGGGGCTGGAGCAGCCCGATGCCGGGTCGTTCAGCGTGGGCGAGACCGTGCGCCTGGCCTACGTCGACCAGCAGCACAAGGACATCGACCCTGAGAAGACCGTCTATCAAGTTGTGAGCCAGGGCAATGAGACCCTGCGCATGGGCGGCCGCGACATCAATGCCCGTGCCTACCTATCGCGTTTCAACTTCAGTGGCGTGGACCAAGAGAAGAAGTGCGGCGTGCTCAGTGGTGGCGAGCGCAACCGACTGCAGCTGGCACTGGCACTGAAGCAAGAAGGCAACGTGCTGCTTTTAGACGAGCCTACCAACGACATCGACGTGAACACCCTGCGCGCACTGGAGGAGGGCTTGGAGAATTTCGCCGGGTGTGCCGTCGTCATCAGCCACGACCGCTGGTTCCTCGACCGCATCTGCACCCACATCCTGGCCTACGAAGGCGATGGCCAAGTGTTCTTCTTCGACGGCAACTACTCGGAATACGAGGCCAACAAGGCACAGCGCTTAGGACTGGAAGAACCCAAGCGCCAGCGATACCGCAAACTGATGGAAGACTGACATGTCCTTTGAAATAACGGAGTTTCAACATAAAAACGAGAGAAAAGACCTTCCTTTTTTGTTTTCACTTTTAGCAGACAGCCTATCAAACACATCAAAAATGGGAGGCTTGGATGCAGAAAACAAAGAAAACACCATCAAAAGGCCTATAGAATCGGCGTTATTACAGAGATTCTTACATAGTTCGAGTTTTAGCGGACAGCAATAATAAAAATGAGCAAAACAAATGCCAAGGAAAGTGTAATAAACAACAACGGGAGAAATGAAAAATCGTCCCAAGTTGTTTTCTAATCATTACTAAACACAATACAAAAGATGAAAAGAGTTATATTGCATGCCAAAAGAATAATCAGAAAGTTCTGGATATTCTTGCTGTTAGTTTTCGCAGGATCTCCCTTTATTGGAATACCTGTTTTTTTCTTAATGCTGTTAATATCGTTGCTATTTTTCAGGGATCCTTTCGATATAGACGAAAAAGTCCTTTCGGAGAATTTTACAAAAGAGGAATTGGATGTCATTAACGCAACCGAAATAGATGAAAGCATTTTAGATGATGACTATCTGGAACTGTACGCAAGGATGCAGAACTTCATTTGTCCTCAGAGAGTTGACAGGGCTACGGTTTTGACACGTGTGAGGCTTACAAATGATGCTTACATCTATGAATATGACTTGAACGAACAAGACTGCCGTGTGAAAGAAAATTTCGAGGTAAAACTAAAGGAAGAAATCCTTTATAGTATTGATAAAAAGGACGTACGCACTATGAGAATGATTAGGTCTAAAAGAAAATTTATATATCGCTATTGGAATACCAGTTCAGAAGGCTATAGAGATATTATCGTTACTCCAGAAGAACTAAATAATTAAACAAATACTCATATGGCACTATTGCTACACGGATTTAAACTGATGAAACGGATGAAAACGGATGTGATGGGGGGCATTGTGGCACTCTTGCTCTGCCTTTGCGCCACCCAAGCCTGGGCACAGCAGTCGCAATACAAGACCTTTGTGTATACCAGCGACGAACTGGCCAACCAAATCAGTCGCCTCAATGGCGAGCGCGATGCCTCGCGTGGCTATCTGGGCGACCTCTTCACGGCTTCCAAGGGCGCAGCCAAAGGCATTGCCTCGGGCTATGTGTCGGCGTTCTTCGACATCGGCGTCAACGCCATTGGCTCGCTCGTCACCAAGAATGCACGCCACAAAAAAGAGTGGGAAGAGGCCGTGAAAAAGGAGAACGTCTACCAGACGGTCATCAATTCCGTGTCGGAGATGAGCGATTTCTACGACGACACTTCCTTCGATGGCGCCATGGACCCGAAGGGCATGCGCTTCAATGGCATCGGGTGTCTGCGCACCGAAGGAAAAGACACCATGTTCTATATATCGTGCCACATTGACCAGTCGAAACTCTATCGCATCATCAACCACTCGAAGTTCGAACTCGTGCTTGATACGCTCATCGTCAGCCCGGAACATTCCAACCTGCCCAACACGCAGTTGCACATACCCTATTCCTTCGCCGAACGCAAGAACTTCACGCTCTCCATGAACATCACCCTCTCTTCGTCGTGGATGAACGAGATTGTGCAGTTGCAGAAAAACCAGGAGCTGGGAACCTTCACCATTAACATCCCTGTGGACCCCAGTCTGCTCGATGCCAACGGATTCCTGCGCTATGTGCGCCATGGCGACGCTGCTCCTGCCTATCAGGTGATGGGCGAGAGCTTCATCGTGCCACGCTCCTACATGGGCTTCCGCGATGAGCGCGACAACTTCAAGGACTGCTGGGGAACGGGCGAATACAAGCTGGCAATCAACATCAAAGAATCGTGCGATGTGACGGAGCAATATCGTGCCAACTGGAAGCAGGACTACAAGCGGCGCAAGGAAATGGAACGACAGAACCAGCAGATGGGAATCGTGGAGCAGAGCTGGCAAATCGTGTCGAAGCAGAGCTGGGACGAGATTGCCAAGAGCTGGGTCATCACCACGCTGAAAGCACCGGCCAGCCAGGTTTCGACCGATGTGATTGACAAGCTGGGGCTTAAAGAATGACAATCCGGATACTTATCTCCTCATGGCTTTTCCTCCTGACAACGACGGTGTCGGCAGGGGGAGGAGCCGCATTCTTTGGGGGCGCGACGGCCGAGCGTGGCGACTCCATAGGGCATCTGTTGGCTGAGGCAAGGCTACTGTCGCACCAAGGCAAACTGATTCAGGCCATAGAGAAAGGAAATAAAGCCCTGCAGATGGCCGAAGCCAGTTTTGGCGCCCAAAGCACCGAGTATGCACAGGCGCTTTCCGATGTGGCGGGTTTTTATTCGCGCTCAGGCTTATATCAGGAGGCGCTGCGCATGGGCACCGAGGCTCTGGACTTGCGACGCCAATTGCTGGGCGAGCACCATATCGACTATGCCAGTTCGCTGAACAACGTGGCCCGTTACCATTCCTATCTGGGACAGACCATGGAGGCCGTGCGAATGGGGCGCAAAGCCATGGAGCTGAAGGAAGAACTCGAGGGGAAGGAGAACGCTGATTATGCCAAGTCGGTGAGCAACATGGCGGGCTATCTTGCACGAATAGGCAACTATGCCGAAGCCATCCGTCTTGGAGAAGAGGCGCTTGCCATCAGGCAGAAAACGCTCGCGCCCTACCACCCCGATTGCATAGAATCGCTCAACAACCTGGCCAAATACCACTATTTCGTTGGCGGGTATGCGGAGGCCATAGCATGGGAGCAAAAGGCACTCGCCGCGCTCCGCTCCGACGCTTCGCAACTCTCGTCACCCCTGTATGCCACCATCTTGAGCAATCTTGCCGACCTCTGCATGAAGACCGACCGACAGGAAGAGGCTATGCAGTATGGCACCGAGGCCCTGCAACTGCGACGACAGCTGCTGGGCGAACTCCATCCCGACTATGCCGAATCGCTCTGCAACCTGGCCACCTATCACTATGAGGACGGCCAGTATGCCGAGGCCATCCCCCTGCAACGGCAAGCGCTCTACTTGCAACGGCAGCTGCTGGGCGAAGAACATCCTGCGTATGTGCAGTCGATGTGCAAGATGGCGATGTGCTTCCTAGCCAACGAGCAGATTGACTCGGCCGAAGTCTACGCCTACAATGCCACCAATCACTTTACTAACGTCATCCTGAATACTTTTGCCGACCTCACGGCGAGCGAGCGCGACATGTATTGGCGAAAAGTGAAGCCGTGGTTCACCAACACCCTCTTGCAGATGGCCGAAAAAAGCCCAACGGAGAAGATGCTTTCCAGTGCGTTCAATGGGACACTGTTGGCCAAGGGATTGCTGCTCAAGAGTGAGCAGGAGATGGTGAACCTGCTGATGGAGAGCGGCGACCAGACTGCCGTCGACAACTACAAAGCACTGCAAGCCAACCGCTCGCTATTACTGCGCCAGTTTGAGCTGGCGAAGAACGAGCGCACGCTCAACACCGACTCGCTGCAAAAGGTCATCACCAAGCAGGAACGAAGATTGGTGAGGCGGTCGAAGACCTATGGCACCTATACGCAGCAGCTGCGGGTGGAATGGGGGCGCATCGCACAGTTGCTCGGCCCAAAGGACTTGGCTGTCGAGTTCGTGCGCTATCGCTCTGCCGAGGGAACCGGCAAGTATGCCGCGTTGGTGGTGAACCGCAACTCAACCCATCCTGAGTTCATCCCATTGATGGACGACGACCAGCTGCATGCCATCGATGCGAAGCAGGTCTACAACAGCACACAGCTGTCGGAAATGGTGTGGCAACCGCTGAAGGGTTATTTGGCAAAAGCAACACGCGTCTACTTCGCGCCCGCCGGCGAACTGTATAACATCGGCATAGAGTCGCTGCCCGTCTTTGATGGCAAAGCTGGCGAAGTGATGTCCGACCGTTGGCAGCTCTATCGCCTTTCGTCAACCCGCCTCCTTGCCGCCAACACCTCAAGCGGAAAAAGCTTGCGGCCAGCCTCGGCCATTGTCTATGGCGGAATGAACTACGATTCGCCACTTGATGCCGACCTCGCTGCCAAGGCACTCGTGCAGGAAGATGAAGAAACGGAAACGCAAACGCCCTTCGACAACGAAGAGCAGAGGGGACTGAAATACCTGTCGGGCACTAAGCGCGAGGCAGAGGAAATTGCCGAAGTGCTGCGTGCCGACAGCATTCCCACCACACTGCTCATTGCCGACATCGCCTCGGAGCATTCGTTGAAGAACCTTTCTGGGCATGCTCCTTCCTTGCTCCATATTGCCACGCATGGTTTCTATTGGACCGACAGCGACATCAAGGCGTCGGCCATCGACGAGCGCTTGCAGTTCCTTTCGGTCGATGCTTCGCAGAATGATGCCGACAAGGCCCTGACCCGTTCAGGACTGTTCTTTGCGGGTGCCAATCGCACGCTGCTGGGTCTGAAAGGCGACAATCAAAAGAACGATGGCGTGCTGACAGCGCAGGAAATCTCGCTGCTCGACCTACGAGGATTGCAACTGCTCGTGCTTTCGGCCTGTCAGACGGGATTGGGGAAGGTGACGGGCGACGGTGTGTTCGGTCTTCAGCGCGGATTCAAGAAAGCAGGGGCGCAGTCGTTGTTGATGAGTCTTTGGAAGGTCGACGACAAAGCCACGCGAATCCTTATGACCCTGTTCTACAAACATCTGACAGAGGGAAAGAGCAAGCACGAGGCTTTGAGGTTGGCCCAACGACAGCTGCGCACCATGGACGTGGAGACTGCCAGCCGTAGGGCTCGCCATGCCATCTCATCGAGGGCCAAGAGGGCGCGCAAGAATCCTCCCAAAAAACAATATGAAGACCCCTACTATTGGGCGGCCTTCATCCTGCTCGATGCCATCGACAATTGAACATTATTCCCCTTTCACTCCCCTTTCACTCCTCCTTCACTCCCCCTTCACTCCTTATAACTAAAAACTCACGACAACAGCTGGGTGAGAAAGACGTCGCTGAAAAGGATGAGCACGCTGCTGCTCACCACGGCGTTGGTGCTGGCCTTGCCCACATTCACCGAGCCGCCTTCAACCGTGTAGCCGCAGTAGGCGGGCACGGAGCTGATGATGAAGGCAAAGAACTGGCTCTTAATGATTGACATCCACAGGAACCACGGCACGAAGTCGTGCTGAAGGCCCACGGTGAGGTCGTCGGGCGGCATGATGTGGCCGATATACGCTGTGCCGTATGCACCCATGATACCCATGCCGCTGGAGAAGATGACCAGGATGGGCATGATGGTGAGCAAACCAAGAATCTTAGGCAGGATGAGATAGCACGCCGAGTTCACACCCATGATTTCCAAGGCGTCGATTTGCTGCGTCACGCGCATCGTGCCCAGCTCCGACGCAATGTTGCTGCCCACCTTGCCCGCGAGAATCAAACACATGATGCTGCTGCTGAACTCCAGCAACATGATTTCGCGGGTGGTGTAGCCAGCCACCCAGCGCGGCATCCAAGGGCTCTCGATGTTGATCTTCATCTGAATGCAGATGACGGCACCGATGAAAAAGGAAATGAGCAGAACGATGCCGATGCTGTTCACACCCAGCTGCGCCATCTCCTTCACATATTGTTTCCAGAACATGCGCATCCGTTCGGGCACGCTGAAGGTGCGCCCCATCAGTATGAGGTAGCGGCCGAAGGTGGTCAGGTATCGGTGGATGAACATGCGTATCGTTCAGTTATCAGTGTGCAAAGGTACGAATAAGCAAGCGAAGAACAAAAGAAAAACGCGTTTTTCTTTTGTTCTTCCGAGCGAAAGTACTTTCGGTGCAGCCAAAGGTACGAAATAAGTGAGAGAATTGAAAATAAAAACCTGAATTTTTCAGAAGCGGAGTGGCTCACCACGGTAGAACTGCAGCAGCGTCTGCTGGTAGAGGTGTTCGAAACGGGCCTGGGTGAGGTCGCTCTCGGTCTTGAGGTAGTTGTTCTTCGCTTCGTTGAACTCTGTGATGGTGGTCTTGCCCTGCTCGTACTTGGCTTGCACCAGCTGGAAGGCGTCCTGGCTGGCACGGCGGGCTTCGTCACTGCTGCGCAGCTTTTCGGCTGCAGCAATGGAGTTGTACCAAGCCTGTTGGATTTCCTTGTAGAGCGCTTTCTTTGTTTGGTCGAACTGCAACTGCTGGGTCACGCGGTCGAGACGGGCAGAGCGGATGCTGTTGCGCGTCTGGAAACGGTTGAAGATGGGGATGCTGAGGTTGAAACCAAGGTACTGGCTGAAATTGTTCTTCAGCTGGGTGCCGAAGCCGTCGGACTTGAAGCCGCTGGTGCTGTAATAGTTGGTGCCAAGGCCGGCGGAGAAGCTGAGCGTGGGGTAGAGGCCGGCCTGGGCAATCTTGATGCTGTGGTCGGCGGCGCGAAGGCGTAGTTGGTCGGCGGCAATCTCAGGGCGCGAGGTAAGGGCTGTAGCGAAGATGGCGTCGGGGGCTGTCTCCTTTGCTGCGACACTGTCGCAGCTTAGCGGAACAGCGGGGCGCTCGATGCTGAAGCCCTCGGGGCTGTCGAGTTCAAGGAGCTGGGAAAGGTTGAGCAGGGCAAGCCGGAGGTTGTTCTCGGCTTGGGTGACGGTGAGGCGGCTCTGGGCCAGCGTGGCCTTCTGCTGCGAAACCTCGGCCTGCGAAGCGCGGCCAGCATCCATGAGAGCCTGAAGACGGGCCACCTGGGCGGAGTCGATGGTTACCTGTCGGCGGGCCACATCGAGAATCTCCATATTGTAGAGCGTCTGCACATACTCCTGGGCCACTTGCGTGCGGATGTCGTTCTTCGCCTTCTCCAAGTCTTGCGTGGCGGCTTCAAGGTTCAGCTGGTTCAGCTTAATCTGGTTGGGAATCTGGAAGCCGGTGAAGATGGGAACACTGGTACCAACGCTGAAGTTGGTGCTGCTGGTGTTCTTGTTTGTATAGGTATTGTCGGCAGTGAGGCCGCGACCAAAGGAGAAGTTCTCGCCGACGGAAGCATTGAGGTCGGGCAGACGGCTCGCCTTGGAGGTCTGCAGCTGAATGGTTTGCTTCTCGGTGCGCAGTTTGTATTGCTCAATGGTGATGTTGTGGCTGACGGCGTAGTCGATGCAGCGCTCCAGCGACCAAGGCTCCTGCGCCCCTACCGGGCTAAATGCTAAATGCGAAATGATAAATGATAAAAGAAGCTTTTTCATGGCTTAATCATTGATGGTTTCGTCGTCGGTGATGATTTGCGGGCCGCGCACATGGTCTTTGAGGGTGATGCCGCTCTTGATTTCGATGTTCACGCCGTCGGAAAGGCCGGTGGCGACGGGGCGGCGCTCATATTGTGCGCGCTCGTCGGTTTTCCCTACGAGGACATAGACGAAGGTGCTGTCGCCCTCGAAGGAGATGGCGCTCTCGGGCACGGCGAGCACCTGCGAGGCCGAGGCGAGGACAATCTCGGCGTTGGCGCTATAGCCGGAGCGGAGGGTGGCAGAGGATTGCGATGCCTGGCTCAGCACCACGGCGGCTTTGATTTCAAACTGGTTGGCACCGTTGCTCTCGGTGGCCTTTGGCGAGATATACTCCAAAGAGGCGTCGAAGCTCAAATCCTGCAGTGCGCCGATGGTAATCTTCATGGGCACGCCGATGGCCAGCTGGCCCACCTCGGTCTCGTCGATGTTGCCACGGAAAATGAGGTCGTTCATGTTGGCCACGGTGGCGATAGTGGTGCCGTCGTTGAAGGTGTTGCTGTTGATGACCGAGTTACCCACCTTGACGGGAATGTCGAGGATGACGCCGGTGATGGTGGAGCGAATCAGGGTGCTTGAAGCCGAGGCGTTCGACTTGCTGACGCCGTCGCGCACCACTTGCAGGGCATCCACGGCAGCGGCCTTCTCCTCCTGTGCCTGCTTCAGCTGCTGGCGAGCCTTTTCGTAGTCCTCGTCGCTCACCAACTGCTGTTTGTGCAGATTGTCGGTGCGGGCGTAGTCGTTCTCCACCTGTCGCAGGTTGATGTCGGCCAGGCGCACGCGGCTCTCGGCGCTGCTGAGCTGCCCCATGTCGGGGATGACCTTCACCTTGGCAATCACCTCGCCTTGCTGCACGCGCTGGCCGGGCTCCTTGAGCAGTTCGCTGATGATACCGCTGATTTGCGGCTTCACGTTCACCTCGTTGCGGGGTTCTATCTTGCCCGTGATGATGGTGGTCTTACGGATGTCCTGCATCTGTGGGGTCAGATCTTCGTAGACGATGGGCTTGGGCTGGCTCTTCTGCCAGAGAAACACGAAGGTCCCGATGAAGATGAGCGCGATGATGGCGGCGAAAAACAGTTTGATGTATTTTTTCATTGTTTTATTGGTTTTGGTTTCTGGGAATGATGGGTTTTATGGGGTTTATGGGCTTTTTGTCGTTAAGGAAATCACTCGTCGCGCATGGCGTCGACGGGTTTGATGGCCATGGCGCGGGCGGCGGGGGCGAGACCAGCCAGCACGCCCATGAAGGCAATCACCAAGGCAGCGGCAATGGCGGTCCAGAAGTTCACTTGGAAGTGGGCGGCCAGGATGCCGTCTTCGGTGTTGCCCATCTCCAGCATCTGCAGAATGAGGACGGCGAAGAGGATGCCGCTCATGCCGGCGACGAGGGTGAGCACGATGCTCTCGCTGATAATCTGCGAGAGGATATTACGGGGCGTGGCGCCGATGGCGCGACGGATGCCTATCTCGGTAGTGCGCTCACGCACGGTGACCATCATGATATTGCTCACGCCGATGGCTCCGGCAAGGAGCGTGCCCAGGCCAACGAGCCAGATGAGGAAGTTGACGCCTCGGAACAGCGAGTCGAGCATTTGGAAGAGCACCTCGGTATTGAACACCATCACCCCTCGCTCATCGGTGGGGTCGACGGTGTGGGCACGGGCGATGGTTTCGCGGATGCGGGGGGCGATGGTGCTCATCACCACCCCCTTGCGCCCCGTCACGGCAATCATATGCACTTGCTGGCCCAAGTTGTAGGTCCGCTGCATCAGCGTGATGGGCAGCAGCATCAAGGTTCCTTCCTCGGAACCCATGTTGATGCCCTCGGCAGAGCTGTAGTCGACGCCCACAATCTGATAGTGGACAGAGTCGACGCGGATATACTGGCCGCAGGGGTTGCCGCCGCCGGGGAAGAGATCCTTATAGGTTTTCTTCTGGATGACGCAAACCTTGCGGCACTGGGCCACGTCCATGTCGTTGAGGTAGCGGCCGTAAAGCAACTTCGGTTCGCTGACGCGCAGGTAGTTGGGCTGTACGCCGTTGATGCCCACCGTGGTCTTGCGGTCGCCAAAGTAGGCGGTACCGCCGTTGCTGAAGAGCACGGGGCTGACGACGTCGAGTTCGGGGATGCTGTTCTTCAGGCGTTCTACGTCCTTATATTCCATCTCCCATAAGCGACCCTTGCGGAAGCCCTTGTAGGCCTTGCTTGTGGGTTGTGCCCAGACGATGGCCGAGTTGGTGGCGAAGCCCTCGAAGTTCTTGTTGAGCATCTCCTTCAAGCCGTTGCCGCCGCCGATGAGGGCGATGAGCATGAAGACGCCCCAAAACACGCCGAAGCCAGTGAGGAGGCTCCTTGACTTGTTGCGGGTCAAGGTGTCGAGGATTTCGCGGTAGGAATCGAGGTCTATTCTCATTTTTTCCTAGTTTCTCTAGTATTTCTAGTCTTTCTAGATTTTCTAGTTTTTCTAGATTATTCTATTTTTTATTCTGCGCGCAGGGCTTCAATGGGCCTGATGCGACTGGCTTTGAAGGCGGGGATAAGGCCGGCGATGGTGCCGGCGATGACCATGACGAGCGTGGCCTCGATGCAGACATCGATGCCCACGGTGGGGTTGACAAACATGCTGGCCTTGAACAAGCCGGCGTCCACCTTGGTGTGGCCGATGGTGGCATCCATCCACTCGTTCACGCCGATGCCGAGCAGCATGCCGATATAGCCAAAGAGCGTGGTGATGATGATGCTCTCGATGATGATGAGCTTGAGGATGCTCCAGGGCTTGGCGCCGATAGCCTTGCGGATGCCAAACTCGTGGGTGCGCTCTTTCACGGTGATGAGCATAATGTTCGACACTCCCACGATGCCGCTGAGCAAGGTGAACAGACCGACAATCCAGAGGGCGAGGCGGATGATGCTGATGCCCGTCTCCATCTGCAGGTTCTGCGTGTAGCGGTTCCACAGCCAGACGGCGCTCTCGTCGTCGGGGGCGGCCTGGTGACTGGTGTTCAGGCGGGCGCGGTAGTCGGCTTCAAAATCTTCATTCTCCGTCTCCGTCGTCAGCCCATGGAAGGTGAACTCGATGCGACCGGCGTCGTCGGTGTTGGCGCCATAGATGCTCTTGATGGTCGAATAGCTGCTGAAGACATCGGCGCGTCCGTTCTCGTTTTCCTTATAGATGCCCACAATCTTGAAGGCGAAGTTACCCACGTTCACCGAGCGGCCA
The DNA here is from genome assembly GCA_017619275.1 of Prevotella sp. Lineage (GTDB taxonomy): Bacteria > Bacteroidota > Bacteroidia > Bacteroidales > Bacteroidaceae > Prevotella. Next base: position 11,681 of record JAFZSR010000037.1, read on the forward strand.
ATGAGATAGGACCCGCCTTGTGGAGCGAGTTCTTTGGCCTGTTTGTTGCTGATGACGAGCACCTTGCGCTTCTCGCGGATGTCGATGTCGTTGATATATCGGCCGTACTGCATCTGCACCTTGTCGATCTGCGTGTGGTTGGGATAGACGCCGCAGAGGCTGGTGCTGATGTACTGTTGGCCGAGGCTGATGACGGCTTGCGTACGATACTGGGCGCCCACTTTGTCGATGATGCCCGCAAACTCCTTGTCGGTGATTTTGATGTCTCTCTCGTGCAGCCGGATGTCGCGCCCCTCCTTCAGTCCGTTGTAGGGCTTCGATGTCTCGCCGCCGAAGACCACCATCGACGAGCTGAGGAAGCGGTCGCTCTGCGTCATCTGTGCGTTGATGAGGCCATTACCCGCGCCCAGCAGCACGATGAGCATGAAGATGCCCCACGCCACGGCAAAGCCTGTGAGCGTTGTGCGCAGCTTGTTCCGACGGGCCGTGGCCCAGATTTCATTCAATAACTCCATCTTTGATGCGGATGATGCGGTTGGTCTGGCTGGCTACTGTGGGGTCGTGGGTCACGATGACCTGGGTAATCTTCTCTTGGGCATTCAGGTCCTTCAGCAGCTGCATCACCTCTACGCTCGTCTTTGAGTCGAGGGCGCCGGTAGGCTCGTCGGCCAGGATGAGCTTGGGCCGGGTGATGAGGGCGCGGGCGATGGCCACGCGCTGCCGCTGTCCGCCTGAAAGCTCGTTGGGATAGTGGGTGGCCCAGTCGAGCAGGCCTAAGCGCTCCAGATAATCAAGCGCCATCTGGTGGCGTTTGCGGCGACTGACTCCCTGGTAGAATAGGGGCAGCTCCACGTTCTCCACGGCGGTCTTGAAGCCTATGAGGTTGAAACTCTGGAAGATGAAGCCAATCATCTTGTTGCGATATTCGGCGGCTCGGCGCTCGCTAAGGTTCTTGATGAGCACCCCGGCCAGCTCGTAGCGCCCCTCATCGTAGTTGTCGAGGATGCCGAGGATGTTTAGCAGCGTGCTCTTGCCCGAGCCCGAGGCTCCCATGATGCTCACAAACTCGCCTTCGCCGATGTCGAGGTCGATGCCCTTCAGCACATGCAGCGGTTGTGCACCCTGGTAAGTCTTGTTTACGTTCTCTAAATGAATCATGTTGCGTTGATTTGTCCGCAAAGTTACGATAAAGTTGTAGGAGAAAGAACAAAAAGCTCCAAAAACCTCACAAAAATAACTTATATTAGATTTTTGTCAGGTTTTTGAAGATTTTTGTCATTTATGTTTTGCCCCACGCCGTTTCCACCTCGCTGATGTCGATGTTCAGCAGGCGCATCTGTCGGAACAGTTCGGGGAGCGTCTGCTCCAGGAACGCCTTGCGACGCTCCTGAAGAATCTGCTCGCGGGCACCAGGGGTGACGTAGTAGCCCATGCCGCGCTTATTATAAATAATGTTTGCGCGTGAGAGCTGCTCGTAGGCCTTCACTGCCGTGTTCGAATTCACCTCCAGCATCACGGCATACTCGCGTACCGACGGGATGCGGTCGTCGTCCTGATAGGTCATTGCCAGGATTTCGTCGCACAGGCGGTCGGCCATTTGCTGGAAGATGGGCTTGTCGTTGGTGAACATCATACGTTGAACCATTTATGCTGCACCACCTGCAGACCCTTGAAGAGCCTATAGCTGAGCCAGATGTTGAGCACGGTGAAAACAGTAAGTACGATACTGAGGATGAGGTCGAAGGTCTCGAAGGTCATGCCTTTGAAATTCTTGAAGAAATTCCTGAGGTTGTCCTCGCCAATCATCACGCCGAGGTAGAAGAACAGTGTGCCGAGCACGATGGTCACTGCCACGATGGTCACCGTTGTCCACACAAAGGGACGCTGGTGGAAGAACACGCCGCCCAAGGCGAAGAGACTTATATTCCAGCAGGTCATGGCGATGTTGAAGAAGGTGCTCATATCTGGGCCGTTGTCGACAAAGTCGCCATTCATAAACGAGAGTCCCGAGACGATGAAGTCGTGGCCAGCCACCCATTCCAGCAGCATGCGCAGTCCGGTGGCAGCATAGCATGCCGCATAGAGCAGCACGGGCATGAGGATGCAGCAGTAAAGGACGCGGGCGACGAACTTCTCCATGTTCGAGGCGGGCAGCATCAGTGCGGTGCAGCGCTGCTGGGTGGTCTTCGCATTGCCAAGGATGCCGCAGGCATAATAGCAAGTCATAATGCTGAGGAGCACACCGCAGACAACCATGCCGGCGTAGGTTACTGCCGGACCCAGTCCACGGCCAAGGTCGAAGATGGTGAAGCACGAGAACAGTTGGATGGCCAGGAAAGCGGCCAGGAAAGCCAGGACGGCTGTGAAGATGCTTTTCTTCTCGGTGAGCACAGTCCACTTCAGCACTTGCCAGAAGCGGTTGATATCGAATGTCTTTTTCATTTTACAAGTCCTTTCGTTACGGCGTTAAACAATAGTTCCAGGTTCACAAGCGTTTCGGGTTGTCCCTCTTCGCGGCGGGCCATCACCAGGTTGCCTTGCAGCGACGGCTCGGCGTAGACGATGGTGTCGTCGAGGTTGCCGGGCGTGCGCAGCTCGAAGACGTAGCGGTCGGTGATGTCGCCTACGCTGGCGTTGAGCAGCATCTCGCGCTCGGAGAGGATGAGGATGTGGTCGAGCAGTTGCTCCACATCGTGTACCTGATGGGTGCTGATGATGATGGTGCGATCGTCGCTCATGCACTCGGCCACCACCTTGCGGAACTGGCTCTTCGATGGAATGTCGAGGCCATTGGTGGGCTCGTCCATCAGCAGCAGCTTGGTGTTGGCGGCCAGGGCGATGCTCATATACACCTTTTTCTTCTGGCCCATCGACAGGGCGTTGAGTCGCAATTGCTTCGGCAGCTCGAAAGCCTCCAGGCAGTGATTGAGCATCTCGTGGCTAAAGCGGGGATAGAACGGCAGCAGCAGCTTCACGTATGCGTCGAGTGTGATGGCGGGCATCTCGAACTCCTCGGAGACGAGGAAGATTTCCTGCAGCATCTCGGCCTGTCTTTCCTTTGCTGCGACATTGTCGCAGCATACAGAACCTGCCTTTGGACTTAGCAGGCCAGCGATGAGATAGAGGAGCGTGCTCTTGCCCGTTCCGTTCTTGCCCAGCAAACCGTAGATGCGGTTCTCGGTGAGCTCCAGGCTGAAGTGGTCGAATACCTGCTGCTTCTGCCCGGGATAGCGATAACTGATGTCTTGAATCTTAATCATTTTTCTTTTATGTTTAATAGTTTATTAGTGTAATAGTCTAATAGTACACTGCAAAGGTAGGCACTTTTTTAATACCCACCAAGAAAAAATGAAAAAATCTGCTTCCGTTTAACTTTTTTTTAATTTTTGGACCTTTTTATCACGAAACGGTCATGAAGACCAATTCGGGATAAACAACGCGCAGCCACTCCCCTCCCTTCTTTAACTTTGCGGCTTGTTAAGAGTGTCCTTACGAACTCTTAAATAATTTAACGCTAGATTATTGAAGAAAAATGTAGAGATATCACGGTTTTTCCTTACCTTTGTTGTTGAAAGGAAGGATTAACTGCCGGAGGTCACCCTATCCGCCCTTGGAGGCCCAAGAGTCTATCCCTTGCTGCAGGCCCTCCGGATTTCAAGCTGCAA
>JAFZSR010000038.1 GCA_017619275.1 Prevotella sp.
TCGGCAAGCTGCAGGCCACCGCCGCCAGCGACCTCGGGCTCGTCAACCAGAGCACCTTCTTCGGTGTCAGCGGAAGCGAGACCAACTGGCTGGCTGCCGCCAACTGTGCCGGTAGCGAGGGAGGTAAGCTGCTCTCGCCGCAGAGCATTGCCATTGCCACCGCCGCCTGCGACATGGAGGGCCAGGATGGCGACATCATGCGCAAGACCATGCCGTTTGCCATCTTCTGGATACTCATGAACGGCCTGATGGTGTTCCTCGGGCTCCACGTATTCTAAGAACAACCCGCTAAAGTAAAGAGGATATGCCCCCGCCAGGCATATCCTCTTCTTCTATACTTTAATTGACTTCCAATTAGACTTTAATTGAACTCCATTTAAACTTTAAATGAGTTGCTTCCAGACTTTGGAAGGAAACCATTTAGGCTTTAGATGCAAACCTTCCAGGCTTTATTTACAACCTTAGAAATGAATCTTTACGTCGACTCCCATCTGGAAGGGCATGCCGCGCTGGGCGGAATAGACGGCCTGACCGGTGGCTGCGCTGCGGAAAGCGAAGGTGGCGTATTTGGCGTCGGTGAGGTTGCGGGCCCAGAGGTCGACATTCACACAGCCGAAATTGGCAGCGGCATGGGCTCCAAGAACGGCATAGAGCTTCTGCGAGAAGGTGTTGGCATCGTCCCACCATATCTTGCCCTGACCATTGACATTGGCGCCGACGGTGATATCACGCAGCACGGAGCCGCTGAAATCGAAGCGGTAGTCGGCCATGGCGGAGAAGGTGTGGGCGGGAATAAAGGGTACGTTGTTGTCCTTATAGTCGGTTCCCTGGTCGACGTACTCCTTGAACTTGGCGTTGGTGTAGCCGTAGTTGGCGGCCCAGGTGAGACGGTTGTTCACCAGACTGCCGCGGAGCGAGACTTCCATGCCGCAGCTGTAGCTCTTTCCGGCATTGATCATGCGGCGGCCGAAGCCGTACTCCTGGTTGAAGACGGAAAGCTGCTGGTTGCGAATCTGCATATAGAAGAACGAGAGGTCGGCATGGAGGGCGTCGCCGAAGAGGTTGAGATGGGTGCCAAACTCGTAGTTCCAGCTCTCTTCGGGCTTGAACTTGATGGCATCGAGCAGGGCTTCGTAGTCGGCGTCGGTGTGGTTGATTTCCTTGTAGACGTCCTGACGGCTCTGCTGGGCCTCGCCCATAACGGTCTGTAGGTTTTTCTGCACGTCGGTGTTGATGTAGTCGCCAAAGAGCTGCACGTTGAAGCCTCCGGCGCGATAGCCCTTGGCCACCGTGGCATAGAGGTTGCTGCCGCCAAGGAACTTATAGGTGAGTCCGAACTTGGGGAGCAGCTGGCCGAAGTCGGCCTTTTCGTCATGCTTGAAGATGGTGAGCAGCTTTGCCTTGGCTGCCACGCCCATGATGTTGAAGTCGAGACTGGCATCGCCGCGGGTGTCGTAGTCGATGCGGGAATGGGTATAGTCGTAGCGCAGGCCAAGGGTGGCGGTGAGGTTGTCGGTGAGGTCGATATCTGACTCGTGATAGATGCCGAGGTTGAACTGGGGCGTGCGGAAGGTGCAGGGAACGAAGAGGCCCATGCTGACATTGATGCCGCCGGCGCGCTCGATGGCTGCCTTGGCTCCGGCCTCGCCCATGCGGGCTGCCATGGAGTTGAACATGGCGTTATAGATCTGACTGGTGACCATGCCGCCCATCATGTTGGAGAAGGCGGTGCCGAAGTTGTTGGGTCCACGGTCTTGAGCCACGAGTAGCTGCCGAAGATGCCCGAGGTCCAATGCCAGCGGCTGGTGGTGTTGCTCTTGAACGAGAACTCCTGGGTGAGGGCGTTGGACAGCTGGAACTGGTCGACCACGATGAAATCGATGGCAGAGTAGTCGTTGTCCATCAAGAGGTTGTCGCGAAGGAACTGGTAGCTGGTGGTGGAGTTGAAATCGAAGCCGCGGGCCACATACTTCACGCCGAGGCCGGTGTTGAAGAGATTGCGCTTGTAGTTGCTCTGCGAGTCCTGGTTGGGCAGTCCCACGATTTCGGTCTTGTCGTCGTTGAGCAGTCCGTAGGGGTATGCCTTCTGACGGACGAACTGATAGTCGGCCACGTAGTTGAACGACAGGCGGTCGGTGGGCTGGAACACCAGGCGCAGGCGTCCGCCGGCCTCGTCGCCATTGTCGGCACGCTCGCCGGTGGTCTGGTTGCGGAAGAATCCGTTCTCGCCGGTATAGAAGGCTGCCACGGAGAATGCGAACTGGTTGCTCAGCTTGTTGTAGTGGGCCACCTCGGCCTTGCGGTGGAAATGGCTGCCGAGCGAGAGGTTGATGTCGGTGCCCTGATAGTTCATGGGGTTGCGGGTGTACATTCTGACCATTCCGCCCTCGGTGTTGATGCCGTAGAGCGTTCCCTGCGGACCGCGGAGCACATCGACGCGCTCGGTCTCGTAGAGGTGGGTGTTGAAGGCCGTTTTGTTGACGAGCGGCATGTCGTCGATATAGACTCCCATGGAAGGACTGTTGACGCGGGAACCGATGCCGCGGACGTAGATGGAGGATGTGAAGCGTGAGCCGTAGTTGGGCATGACAAACGAGGGCACATACTGCGACAACTCGCGGAGGTCGCGCACGCCCAGTCGCTGTATTTCGTTATTGGTCAATACCGTGGAACTGATGGGCTGCTGGCGCAGGCGGAAGAACTCTTTGGCCTGTGACACCACCACCACTTCGTCGAGGTCGTGGACGCGGGCTGAATCGGCCAGGCTCTCGTTCTCGGAAGCCACTGCGGGGAAAAGCGTCGCCATGGCCAGCGCCATTGTTAACAATCTTTTTTTCATTCTTTACCTTAATTATTTTTGTTGTATGATTTCTGCTGCAATACGGGCGGCCTGGGTGATGCGATGGGCCATGCCGATGCCGTCGCGGAGGTTTCCGCCTATGATAAGCCCGGGATGCTGTTGCTGAAGCGACCCGACTGCGGCAAAGCGCTCGCCGCTGGACGCCTCGTACTGGGGGATGGCCCGGCGATGACGGAAGATACGTATCAGGTCGGGTTCCGCCTGCGAGGGGAATTTCAGCATCTCGTGGAAATAGCGCACCACATATTGCTCGACTTCGCCGTCGGAAAGGTCGAGCAGTTCAGGATGCTTTACGCCACCCATGAAATAGGAGAACAGCACGCCGCCACGGGGAGCGCGCCCCTGGAAACACGACGACGGGAAGAGGATGCCCAGCAGGTGCTTGTGCTCGCAAGTGGGCACCAGGCCGCCAAAGGCCCGGTAGTCGCCGCCAAAGTCGTTGCGCACGCCGACGGCCACCTCCATCACGGGGGCATAATGCAGCGAGGCAATCTTAGCCATCTGCTCTTTTGCGACAAAGGGCAGCAGCTGGGGCAGACTGTAGGCGCCGCAAGTGGTGACCACATAGCGGCTGAGCATCTGTCGGGGCTGGCCTTCACAATCAACGAACGTGGTGAGCCACCCCTCGGGGCTGGGCATCACCCGAACGTCTTTCACTCCCAAAGAGATATGCTGGTAGCCAATGGCAGCGGCTTCGGCAGAGGGAATCTGACTGAGACCGCCCACGGCTGAAAACACTTTCTTGGTGGCCAGACGGTCGCGGTCGGTCTTGGGCTCTTTGGCCTTGGCGATGCTGCCGCGGATAAAGCTGCCATAGGTCTGTTCCAGGTTGTAGAGCTTGGGCAGCGCATAGCGCGTTATCAGGGTGTCGGGATTGCCGGCATAGACGCCTGAAAGGAAGGGGTCGACGGCATAGTCGACAAACGACTTGCCCAAACGGCGGCGGGCCAGGCTGCCCACGCTCTCGTCGGGGTCGTCGCCTTTCTTTCGCCAGGGCTCGCCCAGGATGCGCAGCTTGTCGGAAAAACGGAACAGCGGAGTGGTGACGGCGCTCAGAGGACCGGAAGGCAGATCGCGGAAACGGCCGCCCTTCCAAATCAAACGCCGCTTGGCGGAATCGGGAGCAGTCTCGAGCTGACATTGTCCACCGGAGCTGACGGCAAGGGCCGACATCAGTTCTGCCACTTCGGGCGTGGAAACGGAACCTGTGGTGGGACCGCTCTCGAAGACAAAACCATCAGCGCGGAAAGTACGTATCTGACCTCCCACGCGGTCTTGCTGCTCGACGACATGCACCTTTTGTCCGGCCTGGGACAGATGGTAGGCGGCAGTCAGTCCGGTAAGCCCCGCACCAACCACCATCACATCTGTCGTATCTGGTTTCTGTTCCTTTACCATAATCTGAAAACCGAGTGCAAAGGTAGCGAAAACGATCTGCCCTTGCAATCCATATTTATATGGATTTTTTAAACATCTTGATGGCAAACCAATAATAAGCTATCAGTAATGGATAACCTATATAATATATGGTGGTAAAAGTAAAGACGATGTAATCAATGGCACAAACGCCAACCAAACCACAGAGATACAGAATCGCTTCGTCGAGCGGGAGATTCTTGCGTACTTCGTCTACAGCCGCCAATCCTACGATGATGATAGCCCATACGGAAACCAGGAATATGGCTATCAGGAAAGGAGCCAACAGCGGATTAAGCGTAGGATGGAAATAGAAATGCCGCCACAACTGTGGAGTAAAATTCTGAATCGAAGCATAGAGCGTAGCCGAGGTTGCTACAGTCAATGCCAATGCCATCGGATAAGGTGTGGGAATATCATTGAAATGCACTATCTTTGCATTACGCTTGATGGCGATACGGCCCATATAGGCCACTCCAATGAAGATAAGTACCACTAAGAAAATAAGCAGGTGGTTATTGGAGAACACCGTAATAAACTGAGAGATAGGATCATCTGGATCCACGTTGGGCAAAAGATCAGACTCATGAATCCATCCAAACGTAATTTGGTCGCGTGCCAACTGCACCCATACGGAATCCACAGGATCAGCAGGCATCATACGGATGTCAGCTACCACCAACGGATCATTCTTATAAACATAGAAAGAATCTGTTACCAACTGACTTACTACCTCCTCTGGCTGTTGCTTGTAAAGACAGATAGAATCTGCGCGAACCACGAAATTGAAATTCTCAGTATAATGATGCTGTGCCAAGAATAACAGAGAGTCACGCTTCTGCTTAAGGACAACGGTGTCTATTTGTGGAGCAACATACTTCACGGCTGTCGTATCTGGCGAAGGCAATTCACGTGCCTTATTTCTATAACAGCCCGTGAATAAAAGTATAATGGCAGAAAAGTAAAAAAATACAAATATCTTTTTCATATCTATTTTCCGTAAACATTCATCTGACAATTCCGACAATCGAACTCCAGACGGAAACGTCGTCCGTCACCCGAAACAAGATAGAGTGGTTCTTTCCAATATGGTTTTTCCCCACCGTTTTTCACGCAACAGCCCAGCGAATACCTGAGGCAATGGCGACACTGCATGAGCAGGATTTCGCCTGACGGAATACTTTGGCTGACGGGGGCTTCGAGTGATGTGGCGCCCGGTACGCCCTGAGCGGCATAAAAACGGCGGGCTTCGCGGTTGGCGGCATTATAGAGGTAGGGGCGCTCGTAGGCAGGCGGCAAGACCTCGCGGGGGGGGAGCCCACCCCGGTCCTCATAAATGGAGGGGGATTCGGTTTCGTTATTCAGCGATGATACCAGTTGGCGCCGCCATTCGGCCAGCTGACTGCTGGGGATGAAATAATTGAAATCGTGGGGAACGAGCTGCACGGAGTGGCACTCATAGGGTGTTCCTCCCAACTTGGTGAGCTGGCGGATGATGTTCTCCTGCTGTGGTTTCTGGGCCTGTTGATGCTCGGCGGCGAAGAAGATGCCATTGAGCCGGAAGCCGCCCTCAACGGCCTCGAGCGTCATGGTAAGGGGAAGTTTGCGCTCGGCCGTCTTACCGGCCATGAGCCGCTCGAACTCCATGTCGTTGTTGCGATAGAGCGCCATGCCAGGTTTCAGGCCGGCCGGCATCTTGAAGGGATAGAGACGGTTGCCCACCGCGCGGTTCACGCGGAA
>JAFZSR010000039.1 GCA_017619275.1 Prevotella sp.
ACCTTTGTCGCTGAGCATAGGGTTTTGTACTTTATTGTTAGCACTTCAAAGTTACAAAATTTCCGCGACATACGGAAATCCCTGTGCTCTTTTTTGCGACCTAATCTCAACTATTTTTTAACTTGCGAAACTTGAATTACTTTTTTCAGAATGCTTGAACTTACATTTTCACGTGTAAATTTTGTTTTTGCCATTTTATTAATTGATAATGTATAATTTTATTAGTTTCGCAGATTATTTATGTGAAATTACTCCTCTTTTTAAAGATTACATTCACCTATTTATATATATATATAAGATTGTGGCGGAAAGTTCACATGATAGTCGCTCAAACACTTGTGTCTCTTGTATCTTGTGACATGACCAATTTTTATGGCAAAGGCATTCGTCTTGTGGGCAAAATACATACGATAGAAATCCTCAGTAATTCCAGAGAATTCATGTGTCTGCTCCCATATTTTATCCACGTTATCGCTGAGAATCGTTTCTATTTTGAATTCTCCAACTACATATTGCCAAGGTGAAGAAGCATAAACGACCACAGTGTCAACATCTTTGTTCTTGAAAATGCTCTTGCGGAACTCGTATTTTTTAGTTCCATTGAATATTTTCTCTGCAAACTCTGGCTTAATTGATAATAACACTTTCATCGACTTCTCCTTTCTTTAAGATAGCATTAAATTGTTCGTCAGTGAGTTGGAAGAAACCCCAGTATTGTGGAGCCATTTTCAGTTCATCAACCATATATCCGTTGGTGACGCGCTTTGTTAGCGCGATGTTATAGGTCATCTTCAAGACGTAGCAGTTCCTCTGCCGATACCATTGCTTTAGTTCTTCGGGATTGAAGATGCTGTAGTAGTTCGTGTATGCAAGGAATTCTTCTACGTTTGCAAAGTCCTTATTGGTTTTAACCTCTTCTATCTGACAGACCGATGTTATTACACTGCGATAACGGGCAGCTCCTTTGTCATCCTTTGTACGATAGATTGCGATAATGTCTCCACGTTGTAATTGTGCCGTATCGGGCATGAAACAGAGATAGATTTTGTGAATGCTGTTTGTATAGGAAATATCTTTAACAAGTTCATACTTCTGACTCTCTTCGTTTCGTAATATGGAGTCTGGGAACATCTGTGTGTGGTACTTGGGATAGATGGAAAGAAGGAATTTTCGCTTGTCTGTTGTTTTGATCAATGGATAGTCTTTAAGGATATCGCCAGTGATTGCCCTCATGTTTTTCACCAGTACAATTTCATCACCCTTCTTTCCCTCTTCGTTAAAGCCGTATCGTTGGAGGATCCGTATTAGCCCTTCGTGCTTGGGAAATATGGTCACATAGATTTCATCGGCTTTCTTATAAAGGGCTGCGTCCATTATTTTTTTGACGAAGCGCTCGCCAAGTTTCGTGTTGTGTGCATCAATTTTAAAGGTGCCAACCTTCAAACGATTGCAAGCAGGACGCGTAGGAGTGACATCGGTTAGTTCTTCACCACTTTCATCCTTCAGATACAGGAATGCTTGTAGATTATTGTCTGTATATTGGACATACGCCTTGCTATTATTTTCTGATTTCTTTTGAAACCAGGCTTCAAACCCAGGATGGTCTTCTTTCAGACTATCGAAAAAAGCGTCACTCAAGTCGATATCTGCAAACCGTTTTAATGTGATTGTTTCATTCATAATGAAGGATTGTTTTCTATTCGGGTACAAAATTACAATTTTATTTGGAATTTGAAGAAGAATTTCTGAAAAACAAAATCATTTCCCGTAAAAACGTCCCTACATGGATACTCTTAGGGGCGATATCCTCAAAATGTGACAATACACAATAACGAAATGTGGATTTTTATTCTTATCTTTACATGTAAAGGTATGGAAATAAGTATAGAAGGAGGTATAGTAGTATTTATATTTTTAAGCAGCTTTTTCTTAAACTAGTTTTAGAGTTGCACCATCGAATGGCTGTTTATGGGTTTCTTCGCAGTGCTTTAGGCGTTATCGGTTGTACCTTTGTGCCTTTTTGATGGGAATAGTCCCAAATAACCATCAAATCAATTACAACAATGAAATGATTATCATTGATTGCGTCGGCCTTTGCGGTGCTGGGGCTGACGGCGTGTGAGAAAACACTCGATGTCATGGACGATGAAATGTCCTCCGACTTCGGGCAAGTGAAGAACTCTTTGCTACAAGTAAGAACGCGAGCGGGAGAATCTGCTGATGAAGCGACGGTTGCATACCCTGTGACGGTGTATGTGTTTGCTGGTTTCGAATGTCGGGCCGCGCAGACCATCGGCAGCGAGGGGCAGACGCTGAACATTCCATTGACAGAAGGAACGTACTCGGTGTATGCTATCGGCGGGGCATCCGTTTCGGGCTATGTGCTGCCTGATGTTTCAGAAGCTTCGGTGTCGGTACCCATTGCGCTGCGTGAAGGACATGAGCATGGCGACCTGATGACGGCTAAAGCGAATGTGGTGCTTGCCGACGGCGAGGCAAGCACCGTGACGCTGGGCATGGAACGACGCACGATGCTGTTGCAGAGCGTGGTGATGAAGAAGATTCCGATGGCGGCTACGTCGGTCTCTGTGTCGGTGGCCCCTTTGTGGCAGTCGCTCACGGTGGGTTGTGACTATACAGGTTCTGGCGACTCGTATTTGCTGAACCTGGAAAAGCAGAGCGACGGGCGTACATGGCAATCTACGGAGGCGGTCTATCTCTTGCCGCCATCGTCGTCGCCTGCAAGTATCACCGTGCGTATCACTACGCCCAGCGGCACTCGCAGTTATACTTACTCGACAAGCAACGAGCTGGAGGCGGGTTATAAGATAAACATCGAAGGGACGTACACCGAAGCGGTGGGTGTAACGCTGAGCGGCACCATCACGGGAGCCGAATGGAAGGGTGAACGAACCATCCGCTTCGACTTCGACGAAAGAGGATTATCGTCCGGTTCTACAGATGAAGGAAACGGGGATGAAGGAGGCAGCGATGACGGTGACCTACCTGCCGTTGGCACACTCTATCAGGGCTGTTACGTTTTGGCCAACAACGACACTTCGGCCACGTTGCTATCACCTAACGAAGCGTCGATAGGTAAGTCGCATACTGCATATACCTACGACGCAGAAGGGCTGAGCGAGACCATCAACAATTTGATTGCCAGTACTGCTATTGACGGCATCAACGGCTGGCGACTGCCTACGTTGGCAGAACTTAACGCCATCTATTCGGCCAGCGAAACGGCCAATGCCCTGTTCGAGGCCGACGGTGGTACGGCGCTCACTAATGCCCGCAGGTACTTCTATAACGATGCAGAGGGTGACCTGCTCTATCGGGTGCTCAGTCCGCCAGACACGTCGGGTGATGCTGACTTCCCTTCTGCAACATACGTACGTCCTGTAACCATCATCACCAAACAATAGCAAGCCATGAAGAAGTATTTGTTTATTGTTCTCGCCCTGCTGGTAGCAGCGTGTGAGAAGCCTATCCTCGATGAGGAAATGGTCATGAAGAAAGAAGCAAACGTCATCCTGCATATAACGCAGTTCGAGCAAACAGCCTTCACCCGTGCCGCCACCGACATCACGGAACTCTGCACCCGTCTGAACGTTGCCGTCTTCGACGCTGACGGCACGAAGGTCAAGACAGTTGTACAAAAGGACACAGACAGCGACTTTGGAACTGTCACCCTAACACTTGCAGCAGGAACATATCATCTGGTGGTCATTGCCCACAACGGCGAAGGCTCGGCTACCATCACTTCGGAAGAAAAAGTGACGTTCCCCAACAACAAAGTGACCGACACCTTCTATTATTATGGCGACCTCGTGGTGACTGAAAGCCAACAGTCGTATGACCTTGTGCTGACCCGTGCCGTCGCTATGTTCCGGCTCATGCTTACCGATGAGGAAATACCGTCGAACGTCGCTCGCCTGAAGTTCTACTATACGGGCGGCTCTTCGACTTTCAGCCCGTCTGCAGGCTACGGCTGCGTCAATTCGAAGCAGACCGAATACCGCACAGTTGCCCCCGGCCTCACAGTCTTCGACATCTACACCCTGCCGCACACTGAGAACGACGTACTGACGAAACTCACCGTGACCGCTCTCGATGCCAACGACAACACCGTAAAGGAACGCGTCTTCGAGAACATCCCCGTCACCCGCAACCAGATCACCCGCTACACCGGTAGTTTTTTCGGTAATGGCGGCAGCGGCCAGTCCACCGACGGTACCTTCCGCCTGACCGCCGATCCCGACTGGGACAGCGTTAACGGCTACACGTTCTGATGCTTTTTTTCGATTTACAGTCGATGATTAAAAGATGTGAGAAGTACACAGCTTATACCTCTCACATTTTTTGCTCATATAAATCATAAAAATATTTAAACCGCCAAAATCCCGCCAAAAACAAGAGGGCGTGTTGTTAAAAAAACAAGGAAGTGGTTGATTTTCAGCCACTTCCTTGGAGTTCAAATTTTTAATTTGTCGGGATGAGGCGACTCGAACGCCCGACCCCTACGTCCCGAACGTAGTGCGCTACCAACTGCGCTACATCCCGCTTGCTTTAAAAAAGCGGGTGCAAAAGTACAACAAAAAATTGTAAAACAGCGCGAAAGGGCGAAAATAGACAAAAAAATTAATACCTTTTAACTGTGGCAGCTGCGAAGATGAGAGATTTGCCACTCTCTTTGTGGGGGTCGCTTTCTTGGGCGGTTGCGTCAGTGGCTGGTGGTGATGACTTTTTCGAGCGATGGGATACTGATGCGGCCACGATGCAGCTGCAGCAAGCCTTGGCTTTGCAGCTGGCGCAACATGCGCGAGACGTCGAGGCGGCTGTCGCCCAGCTCGTCGGCCAGGCGCGTCATCAGGATGTTCAGCTGTTTCGACCCGGCGGGGTGGGTGGAGCGGTCGAGCACAAAGCGCACGAAGCGCTCGGCGAGCGAGCGGGGGGCGCTGCGCCATTGTTGACGACTCATGCGTTGCATCTTGGTGGAGAGCAGGTTCAGCAGGTTCAGGCGGATGATGAGGAACTCGTCGGTGAGCCGCGCCACCTCTTCCTTCGACAGCGTGATGAAATGGCAGAGTGTGGCAGTGGTGCACGTGCTGCTGAAGCGGGGCTGAAGGCCAAACAGCGCTTCGGGCTGCATCATCCACGGGGCCGTGATGTGCTCGGTAAGCGAATAGCCGCCGTCGGCACTGCGTGTGGTGAGCAGCAAGCTGCCGCTGACCAAGAAGAACAGTTGCTGGCAGACGTCACCTTCGCTGAAGACCACCTTGCCAGCAGGCAGCTTCATGAATCCGAACTTCGTGTTGCCCGCCATCTGCATCAGTTCGCTCGGGCTTAGTCCCTGAAACAATGGGAACTGATAGTTGAAGATGGGAAACTGGAAGTCGGGCATGGGGGGAAGGGAGAGGTGAGGGGTGAGAGGTGGGGGGTGAGAGATGATACTTTATTCGATGTTGAGTTCTGGCGAATGCCACACGGCATAGTCGCCCTTCGCGTCGGTGTAGATGAAGTAGGCCTTCATGTCAGTATGGCGTTTCAGCACCGCTTTCGCCTTCTCCATACCCAGCACCATGAATGCCGTGGCGTAGGCATCGGCCATGGCGCAGGTGGGCGCCATGACGGTGGCCGAGAGCAGGTCGTGCTGCACGGGATAGCCGGTGCGAGGGTCGATGGTGTGGGCATAGCGGCGGTTATCCTTGTAGTAGAACTTGCGATAGTTGCCGCTGGTGGCCATGGCCATGTCGTTCACGGCCAGCACGGCTTGCAGCTGGCTCGACTCGGTGGCCAGCGAGTCCTCGATGGGCTTGGTGATGCCGATGCGCCACTGCTGTCCCTTGGGGTTGTGGCCCTTTGTCACCACTTCGCCGCCAATCTCCACCATGTAGTTGGCCACGCCCTGGTCAGCGAGCACGCGAGCAACGATGTCGCAGCCGTAGCCCTTGGCGATGGCGCTGAAGTCGAGTTGCGAGCGTATCTTGAGCAGACTGTCGACCTGCTCCTTGGTGGGCATCTGCTCGTGTTTGAAGCCGAATCCCCAGGCATTGACCAGTGGCGCCACGGTGATGTCGAAGGCGCCGTCGGTGTCGTCGCTCACTCTTTGGGCAAGCTCGAACACCTCGTTGAACATGGCGCTGCGCTGTGGTTCCTCACCCCGGTTGATGGCGGCCACGGTGCTCTTCTCGTTAAACATCGAGAACTCTCCGTCGACTTGGCTCAGTGCCTGTTCCACGTCCTCCTGCAGGTTCTTCTCGCTTTGATAGGTGATGTTGTAGACGGTGCCAAACACCATGCCGTGGTCGGTTTGGTATGGGGTTTCTTGGGGCGTTTGCTGGCGCTCGTGGGCTACGTACCATGTGCCAATGATGAGCAACAGCAACAGGGGCAGCTGCCAGTAGAGTGATTTTCTTTTCATCCGTTTCTTTCCGTTAAATGTCGATGAGCAGGTTGAAGGTATACCCCAGTCGGGTGCTCTCTTGTATACCGTATCCTGGCACGTACCACGTCTTTTCCGTCTTTCCGTCGTTGTGGGCTATGCGCCGCCGATAGCGTGCGCTCCATCCCAGGTGCAGAGGGCCTACCACCTTGGCGTCAATGCCAAACAGCACCTCGGCCCAGTGTTGCGAACACTTCTCGTCGATCACGTTGAAGTGGGTGTCCCACTGCCAGATGGGATCGGTGAAGGCGGGGCTGCTGATGTCAACCTTGTAGGAGGTGAAGCCATAGCGCAGTCCTATGTAGGCGCGGTTGCCCGTGTGCTTTTTCTTCAAGATGTTCACGTCGGCTCCAATGCGGAAGTAAGGGGCCGAGGTGCGATAGGAGATGCCCGTCACCAGGTCCTCGTCGTGCTTGGCCTTGCCCAGTCCCACTTCGAGCGTGGGGAAATACTGGTCATGCAGGTTCACGCGAAGCATGGCTTCCAGTTGTCCGTAGTCGCCCAGCTGCAATTGTGCCGCTCCTGCCACGTCGACGCCCACGGCTATGCCTCGGAACAAGGGCACGCTGTCGGCCTCCCACTTCAGGAATCCCTGGGCCGTGGAAGTGAGAAGAGAGAAGTGATAAGCGACGAGCAGCGACGTCATCACCTTCATCAACCTGCGCAACTGCTGTTTCCTAATCATGGCTCTTGAATTGAATCTTCAGGTGAGTGTGTCGCTGGTCGTAGTCCACTCGCGAGTGGTTGATGTAGACGGTGTCGATGCCGTCGTGGGTGCTGCGCACGGCGGTGAGCTGGTGGAAGAAATGTGCGGCGCAGTCGACGCTCTCGAAATGCGGGATGTCGTTCTTCTGCAGCCACAGCGTGTCGAGGGTCCAAGTGGTGTAAGGGCTGCCCGTGAAGAGGATGAGCATGTCTTCGGGATGCGAATAGCTGATGGGCAGTGAGAAGCTGCTCAGGCCTACGCCACGGTTGAGCAGCAGGGTGTCGTTGCCGTCGGCGCGCTGTGTCCACACCCACAGGGTGTCTGTCAGCTTAGCCTCGTTGCCCTCGGCATCGGTAATGCCGCATTTCAGCGCCACGGTGGTCTGCACGGGGCAGTCGATGCTGGAACAGGAATGGGTGATGAGTGAGACGATAAGAAGCGCGAGCAGTGCCTTCAGCACCCCCACCATTCTTATTCTTGATATTCGCGAAAGGTTTACCCTCATTACTTATTCTATTCTAAATCACTTCCTCCACCTGGTAGTCGTTCCTGTTGGTGCTGCTGCGGCTCACCAAGTCGGCCACGAAGCCGGCGAGGAAGAGCTGCGTGCCCAGTATCATCATGGTGAGCGCGATGTAGAAGAAGGGCGAATCGGTAATCCACAAACGTCCCATCAGCTTGCCAATGCACAGGATGATGGTGGCGATGAAACCGATGAAGAACATCAGCGTGCCCAGGAAGCCGAAGACGTGCATGGGCTTCTTGCCGAAGGTGCTGAGGAACCACAGGGTGAGCAGGTCGAGATAGCCGTTGACGAAGCGGTTCCAGCCCATGAACTTCGACACGCCGTACTTCCTGGCTTGGTGCTGCACCACCTTCTCGCCAATCTTGTCGAATCCGGCCTGCTTGGCCAGGTAGGGGATGTAGCGGTGCATCTCGCCATACACCTCGATGTTCTTCACCACGTCGCGGCGGTAGGCCTTCAGTCCGCAGTTGAAGTCGTGCAGGTTCTTGATGCCGCTCACCTTCCGCGCCGTAGCGTTGAAGAGCTTCGTGGGCAGCGTCTTCGACAGCGGGTCGTAGCGCTTCTGCTTGTAGCCTGAGACGAGGTCGTAGCCCTCTTCCTTCACCATGCGGTAGAGCTCGGGAATCTCGTCGGGCGAGTCCTGCAGGTCGGCGTCCATGGTGATGACCACGTCGCCCTGCGCCTCGGCAAATCCGCAGTAGAGCGCGGGGCTCTTGCCGTAGTTGCGGCGGAACTTGATGCCCTTCACGTGGCTTGAGCGCTCGTTCAGCTCCTTGATGATGGGCCACGAGCGGTCGGTGCTGCCATCGCTGATGAAAATCACCTCGTAGGTGAACCCATGCTGCTGCATCACGCGCTCTATCCATTCGTAAAGCTCGCCGATGCTTTCTTCCTCGTTGTAGAGGGGGATGACTACTGATATGTCCATATTCATTTCTCTTTTTTGCAGAACGCCGCGATGGGCAACCCCATGATGCAGCCGATGAGCAGGTTCGACGTCAGGATGTTGAGCACCTGGTCGATGGGTCGCATCTGGCGCATCATCTCCAGCGTCTCCTCCAATCCCTGGAAGCCGATGGCCTTCAGTGCCTCCTTGTTCTCGGGCGCGAGAAGCATCTTGGTCACCTCGTCCATGAATTGGCCTTTGTCGATGAAATTGAAATAGATGAACTGCGCCACCGCAAAGAGCACGCTGGCGTAGAAGAACTGGTAGAGCACGTAGACCCATCCGCGGCCAAACTTCAGGGTGCCGTCGAGGGCCTCGTCGCGATACTTGCGCAACAGACGTGCCGATAATATGGGGGTGATGAATGCCAGCACCATGGCCGCCAATCCCAGTCCCGCACTTTTAAGCCCCGCCACATAGCACGCGAAGCTGGCAAGCCAAAGCACAAACAACTTCAGCCCATCAACACGGGCAAACGCCCGCAGTTGGGAATATTCTTGAACGTTCATAATGTCGGGTGCAAAGGTACGAAAAAGCGAGCGAAGAGCAAAGAAAATAACTCGTTTTTTTCTTTGCTCTTCCGAGCGAAAGTTCCTTCGACGCAGTCAAAGGTACGAAAAAGTTGAGAGTTGAGGGTTGAGAGTTGAGAGTTTTTGCGACGTCAATCCGTAAAAAAAGTTAATTGCGGGAAAATATCTCGCTGAAGCTACCCCCAAACAGCCAACTTTTTCGTACCTTTGCAGCCGCAAAAACCGAAGCATACATGGGCAAGTCCTGTACGGCCAGCTCCTGAGGAATCCTCCAGGACGGGAACGTAGCAAAGGCACTTGGTTGTAGCGGCGCGATGCAGACCGCTTGCCCACCCGCCTCTTTAGCTCAGTTGGCCAGAGCACGTGATTTGTAATCTCGGGGTCGTTGGTTCGAATCCGACAAGAGGCTCTCTTTATGAGATAAGTTATAAGTGAGAAGTGATAAGTATGGTTACATCCACAAATGCGAAAGCATAGACTAACCACACTTTTCACTTCTTCTCTTTTTTTACAAATCATTCTATAATGAAAGAACTTGCACTGAAGTACGGATGCAATCCTAACCAGAAGCCGTCGCGCGTTTATATGGCCGACGGTTCCGAACTCCCCATCGAAGTGTTGAACGGCCGTCCCGGCTACATCAATCTGCTCGACGCGTTCAACTCGTGGCAGTTGGTGAGCGAGCTGCGCCAAGCCACGGGGCTGGCGTCTGCCGCCTCGTTCAAGCATGTCAGTCCTGCGGGTGCCGCCGTGGGTCTGCCGCTCAGCCCCACGCTGAAGCACATCTGCTTTGTCGACGACATCGAGGGCCTCGACGAGTCGCCCTTGGCCTGTGCCTACGCCCGTGCCCGTGGAGCCGACCGCATGTCGAGCTATGGCGATTTCATCGCCCTGAGCGACACTTGCGACCGTGCCACTGCCCTCATCATCAAGCGCGAGGTGAGCGATGGCGTCATCGCCCCCGACTACACCGACGAGGCCCTGCAGATTCTGCGCGAGAAGCGCAAGGGTACCTACAACGTGCTGCGCATCGACCCCGCCTACCGCCCGGAGCCGCTTGAACGCAAGCAGGTGTTTGGCGTCACCTTCGAGCAGGGGCGCAACGAGATTCGCCTGGACGACCCCGCACTGTTCGACAACATCCCCACGCAGAACAAGACGTTCACCGCCGAGGCCCGTCGCGACCTGATGATTGCCCTCATCACGCTGAAGTACACCCAGTCCAACTCGGTGTGCTATGTGAAGGATGGCCAGGCCATTGGCATCGGCGCCGGACAGCAGAGCCGCATCCACTGCACGCGCTTGGCCGGTCAGAAGGCCGACACTTGGTGGCTGCGCCAGCATCCGCGTGTGCTCAGTCTGCCTTTCCTGCCCAACATTCGCCGTGCCGACCGCGACAACACCATCGACGTCTACCTGTCGGAAGAGGAGCACGACGACGTGTTGCGCGACGGAGCCTGGCAGCAGTTCTTCACCGTCCAGCCCGAGCCGTTGACGCTGCAGGAGAAGCATGAGTGGATAGCCCAAAACACGGCTGTTAGCCTGGGTAGCGACGCCTTCTTCCCCTTCGGCGACAACATCGAGCGCGCCCACAAGAGCGGTGTGCAGTATATCGCCCAGGCCGGTGGCAGCGTGCGCGACGACCACGTCATCCAGACCTGCGACAAGTATGGCATCGCCATGGCTTTCACGGGCGTGCGCCTGTTCCATCATTAAAAATATAAGCCCCCTAAGTTAGGGGGTTGGGGGTCTGAACAAGACTCCAAACTAACGTTTGAAATAGCAGAAACTATGAATAAACCTGGTTCAGACCCCCAACCCCCTAACTTAGGGGGCTCGGATTTTCAGCAGATTCTGGAGAACGGCATCTCCTTTGGCCGTGGTGGCGAGCGCCGCAACCCCAACGAGGGCAAGGTGAAGACCAAGGCCAAGAAGAAGCAATACATTACTGGCGCCCATGGCAGTGGTTCGGCCCGGCAGAAAGCCAAATACCGCGAGCAACGAGCCAACCGCCGCCATAGGTAGTCAATGCTTAGAAACTTTGTCGCCATCGATTTCGAGACGGCCAATATGGAGCCGTCGAGTGTCTGTTCCGTGGGAGCGGTCATGGTGCGCAATGGCCAGGTGGCCGACAGTTTTTACAGTCTTATTCAGCCCGAACCCAACTACTACAACTATTGCTGCCAGCGCGTGCATGGGCTGAGCCGGCTCGACACCGACGACGCTCCCGTGTTCTCGAAAGTGTGGCAGCAGCTGGAAAGGCGCATAGCCGATGTGTTCCAGCGTCCCGTTTTTCCCTTGGCAAGCGAACCTGTTCAAGCTTGCCACCAGCCTACCGACGAGCTGGCCACTGCCCTGGCTGCTTCGTCGGTTCCTTTTGTGGCGCACAACGCCCGCTTCGACGAAGGTTGTTTGAAAGCGGTGTTCAAAGTCTACCAGATGGACTACCCCGACTATTGCTTCTACGACACCCTTACGGCCTCCCGCCGACAATTCGGGCGCTCCCTGCCCAATCACCAGCTCCAAACCGTTGCAGCCGCCTGTGGCTATGATCTGCAGCACCATCATCACGCTCTGGCCGATGCCGAAGCCTGCGCTGCGATAGCCCTATATATCTTATGAGCCTTGGGCTTGCTTCCAGGGGGAGAAAAGGGCTGCGCTCCCCTGCGAGAACTCCTTTTTTATTATATGCGTGCGCGCGCGTAAAATGAGCGAAATTGATCTGCAAAAAATCTCGTACGAGATTTTTTAAAAAGTCGTTGACTTTTTTCAAAAAGTCGTTACCAAAATTTCAGAAAGCGTTACCTGCTTTTTTTAAAAGGTGCCGCGTTTTGAAAAAGTACAATAATTAGTCATGAAAGTATAAGGGTGTATGTGTTTTTTTGTGTAATTTTGCACCGTCGAAACAATCGTTTGACTAACAACTAACTAATAAGATGAAAAAGCTAAATCACTGTTTGGTGGCTATCACCTTGGGTGTGATGGCGCTCGTGTCGTGTTCGTCGTCCAAGCAAGCACCTGCCAGCAATCCCTTTGTGCGGCGTCAGGGCGCTTCGTTCCTGCTCGATGGGAAGGAGTATCGCTTCGTGGGCACCAACTTCTGGTATGGTGCCATCCTGGGCAGCGAGGGGCAGGGCGGCGACCGCCAGCGACTGCAGCGCGAGCTGGACCAGCTGCACAGCTTGGGCCTTGACAACCTGCGCATCCTGGTGGGCAGCGACGGCGAGCGGGGCGTCACCACAAAGGTGGAACCCACGTTGCAGGTGAGCCCCGGCGTGTTTAACGACACCATCCTGGCCGGACTCGACTACCTGCTGCAGCAGATGGGCGAGCGGGGTATGAAGGCCGTGCTCTACCTGAACAACTCGTGGGAGTGGAGCGGTGGCTACGGCTTCTATCTGGAGCAGGCCGGCGCTGGCCGTCAGCCCCGACCGAACGAAGACGGCTACCAGAAGTTCATGCAGGCCATGGCTCAGTATGCACTGAACGAAAAGGCCCAGGAGCTGTTCTACCAATACGTGCGCGACATTATCGGCCGCACCAACCGCTACACCGGCGTGGCCTACGTCGACGACCCCGCCATCATGGCATGGCAGATAGGCAATGAGCCCCGCGCTTTCAGTCAGGAGGCGAAGGAGCCTTTTGCCCAGTGGCTCAGCAAGGCATCGGCACTTATCCGAAGCTTGGACAAGAACCATCTTATCTCCATCGGCAGCGAGGGCATCTGGGGCTGCGAAAACGACACGGCGCTCTACGAGCGCGTCAGCTCCGACCCCAACATCGACTACATGAACGCCCACATCTGGCCCTACAACTGGAACTGGACCAAGCAAGACTCCGTGCTGGAGAACGTGGAGCGCGCATGCCGCAACAGTGGCGAATACCTCAAGGGGCATATCATCATTGCCCGCCGTTTGCAGAAGCCCTTGGTGGTGGAGGAGTTCGGCTATCCGCGCGACGGTTTCAGCTTCGACCTTTCCTCGCCTACCACGGCGCGCGATCGCTACTACGACTACATCTTCCAGATGGCCATGGGCGACAGCATTGTGAAAGGCTGCAACTTCTGGGGGTGGGGCGGCGAGGCCCGGCCTCTGCACCAAGAGCAGTGGCAGGTGGGCGACCCCTACTGCGGCGACCCCGCACAGGAGCAGCAGGGCCTGAACTCGGTCTTTGACTGCGATTCCACAACCATTGCCATCATCAAAAAGCATAATAGGAACTAAATAACTAGAAAACTAGAAATACTAGTAAATCTAGCAAGACTAGAAATACTAGTAAGACTAGAACAACTAGAAAGACTAGAAAAAAAACACAACACATTTAAAAGCTATGAATAAACCGTTCTATCTACTCATCAGAGCGATTGCACGGGGCAGGAGCATGGTCTTGGGCCTGCTGCTCTTGCTGCCTTTGACGCTCTGGGCGCAGACCGTCGACGTGGAGGGCACCGTGACCGATGCCGCCACTGGCGACGAAATCATCGGCGCCACAGTGAAGGTGAAAGGCACCGCCAGCGGGGCCATCACCGACTTCAACGGCCACTATCGTATCAAGGCAAAAGCTGGCGAGACGCTGGAGTTCACCTACGTGGGCTACAAAACCCAGCAGACCCGCGTGCAGCGCGCCGGCACCATCAACATCCAGCTGGCCGAAGACGTGGCCATGCTCGACCAGGTGGTGGTGGTGGGCTACGGTGTGATGAAGCGCTCCGACCTCACCGGAGCCGTGAGCAGCATCGGCGAGGAGCAAATCAAGCAGGGCGTTAACACCAACATCGAGCAGGCCATGCAAGGACGCATCGCTGGTGTGAACGTGACTCAGAACAGCGGCTCGCCTGGCGGTGGCATCTCAGTGCAGGTGCGTGGCATCAACTCGCTCAATGGCAACGAGCCCCTCTACGTCATCGACGGCATCGCCGTGAGCGGACAGACCGATGGCAACTCATCGGCCCTCTCGGGACTCAATCCCAGCGACATCGTGTCGCTCGAGGTGCTCAAGGATGCCTCGGCCACCGCCATCTATGGCTCGCGTGCCAGCAACGGTGTGGTGCTCATCACCACCAAGCGCGGACAGGCCGGCAAGCCCACCCTCACCTACGAGGGCTATGTGGGTTGGCAGCAGCTGCCGTCGCAGCTCGACGTGATGAACCTCACGCAGTATGCCGAGTACCACACCATACGCGCCAAGCTGATGGGGTGGGGCGAGAGCTACGAATATCGCGACCCCTCGCTCTTCACCGAAGGCACCGACTGGCAGGACGTGCTCTTCCAGACGGCCCTGATGCACAACCATCAGGTGGGCATCAGCGGCGGCACCGACAACATGCACTATGCGCTCTCGGGCGGCTATCTCGACCAGGACGGTATTGCCATCGGCTCCAGCTTCAACCGCAAGTCGTTCCGTGCCAACTTCGACACCAACATCACTCAGTGGCTGCAGGTGGGCATGAACGGCTACTTTGCCAACACCGACCGCACCGTGACCTTCGAGGAGACCAACGCCATACAGACGGCCCTCAACCAATACCCTGACGTGGCTCCCTACAACCCCGACGGTACGCTCGGCTTTGGCGAGACACACGACTTCCAGTACCAGTCGAACCCCCTCTTCGAGGCTTCGATGAAGGACAACTGGCGCAAGAACAACCAGCTGGACTATAACTTCTTTGCCAACATCAACCCCGTCAAGGGCCTGAACCTGCGCGTGGAGTATGGCGGCAGCCGCTCTTGGGGCAACAACCTCTATTTCACGCCCGACTACAGCTATGGCAACGTGGTGGTGGAATCGGAGCTGACGAAGACCGAGGTGCGCAACACCTACGAGTCGTTCAAGCAATATACCACCTACGACTTCGACCCCCTGAAGGGACACCACCTGCAGCTCATGGCCGGCCACGAGTCGCAGGAAGGGTCGTGGGGCAACATCTCGGCATCGCGCAACGGCTACATCAGCAGTGCCGTGAAGAGTTTGGCCGTGGGTAAGGCCGACACCTCGACCAATAGCGAGCAGGGCGGCGACTGGGCCATCGAGTCGTACTATGGCCGCCTGAACTACAACCTGCTCGACAAATACCTACTCACCGCCACGTTGCGTGCCGACGGTTCTTCGAACTTCGACAAAGGCTCCAAGTGGGGCTGGTTCCCCTCGGCTGCCTTGGCTTGGCGCGTCAGTCAGGAGCAGTTCCTGCAGGATGTGGATTGGCTCGACAACATGAAGCTGCGACTGGGATGGGGACACGTGGGTAACCAGTCAACCCCCGGCTATGCCTACGGTGTGGCCATGGCCAACGTGGCCACCGCGTGGGGCACGGGCTACTATCCCGCCAACTTCCCCAACAAGTCGCTGAAATGGGAGACCACCAACGCCTGGAACGTAGGATTGGACCTGAACCTGCTGGGAGGGCGCATTGAGTTCATCGTCGACGCCTATCTGAAGAAGACCGACAACCTGCTGCTCGAGGCGGCACTGCCCATGTATCTGGTGCCTTCGGAAACCTGGAACGGCATGACGCCACAGTGGGAGAACACCGGCTCGATTGAAAACAAGGGCGTGGAGTTCACCCTGAACACGGTGAACCTGAAGAAGAAAGACTTGGAATGGCGCACCGGCATCACCCTGAGCCTAAACCGCAACAAGGTGACGAAGCTGAACAGCGAGAGCGCCATGCTGCCCGGCACCATG
This sequence comes from Prevotella sp., assembly GCA_017619275.1. Lineage (GTDB taxonomy): Bacteria > Bacteroidota > Bacteroidia > Bacteroidales > Bacteroidaceae > Prevotella. The sequence continues at coordinate 15,835 of JAFZSR010000039.1, forward strand.
AGCGACGGCGCCACCTACACCATGTCGAAGGTGGGCGAGCCCGTGGGACGCTTCTATGGCTACAACGTCATCGGCATGTTCTCTTGCGAAGACGACTTCTACCAGAAGAACCATCTGGGCGAGTTCATGCTCAACGCCGACGGCTCGCGTCTGCCCGTGGCACGTCCCGCCGATGGCAACGGCAACATGTACGAAATTGCGCCCAGCAGCATCTGGGTGGGCGACTACATCTATGAAGACGTGAACAAGGACGGCATCATCAACGAGCAGGACCGCAAATACATCGGCGACCCCACGCCCGACTTCACCTTCGGTATCAACAATGTCATCACGTGGAAGAACCTGGAGCTGAGCTTCTTCCTCAACGGCAGCGTGGGCAACGACGTCTACAACTACGTGCGCCAGCGCCACACCGACCCCATGGGATGGGGCAACAAGATGGCCGACGTGGCCGACTATGCCCATTTGGAGATGCGCGACCCCAACGGTTCGCTCACCGACCTGAGCAACGTCTATCTGGCCAATCCCTCGACGGTGAAGGTGCAGCGCATCACCGCCAACGGTCAGAACATGAACGACAACAACCGCGTGTCGTCGCGTTTTGTCGAGGACGGCAGCTATATCCGACTGAAAACGCTCTCGCTGGCCTATAACCTGCCCGCCAAGTGGCTCAAGCCGCTCAAGATTGACTGGGTGCAGGTCTATGGCAATGTGCAGAATCTCTTCACCATCTGCGGCTACAAGGGCTACGACCCCGAACTGGGAAGCATCAACCAAAACGTGAAGTTGCAGGGACTCGACAACTATCGCTACCCCTCGCAGCGCATCTTTAACTTCGGTCTCAAGGTAAGCCTATAGAAATGCATTTATCATCATGTAGAATTAAAGAATCGAAGTGAATATGAGACACAATAGAATTATGATTATTGCAAAAAAGGCTATCTTCCTTTTTTCAATTGCTTTGCTTTCTTCCTGTAGCGAAGATTTCCTCGACCGTCCACCCCTCAACCAATACACGGCAGAGACTTACTACAGCAGCGACGAGGCTGTGATCAAGGCCACCGAGCCGCTCTACAACAAGGCCTGGTCGTACTATAATAACAACGCCATCATCGGCATGGGTTCGCTGCGCGCCAACGACACCTTCAACCCCTACAACAATGCCGAGTTCGGACTCTTCCAAACCACCGGACTCACGCAGGACGTAAGCCATGCCTGGGGAGCCATGTACACCGTGGTGACCTTCGCCAACGCCATCATCAACAACATCCCCCGCTATTGCTACCCCGAGGTGAGCGAGGAGGTGAAAAACCAAGCCATGGGCGAGGCCTACTTGATGCGCGGCGTGGCCTACTTCTATCTACTGCGCGGCTGGGGCGAGGTGATTCTGTTTGAAGACAACAACGAAGCCGCCAACGCGCCCATTCGTCCGCTGTGCACCGAGGAGAGCGTGCTCCGCTTTGTCATCCGCGACTTTGAGCGCGCAGCCGAGCTGTTGCCCGCCACCGTGAAGGACAATCATCCCTCGCGCTATGCCGCCAAGGCCCTGCTGGCCAAAGCCCTGCTGGCACAAAGCGGATGGAACAAGGCACAGCGCGACGAGCAGACGCTGCAGCGCGTGGTCAGCCTGTGCAACGAGGTCATCAACAGCGGTGTCTACACCCTGCTCGACGACTACGAGAACCTGTTCCGCCCACAGTATAACGACAACGAGGAAACCATCCTGGCCATGCGCTGGGCCGACCCGCTGGTAGGAGGCTGGGGAACGGTGAACGCGCTGGTGCCCACGCTCACTTTCTCCGAGGTGACCGACGTAGGCGCTTGGGGAGGCAACCTCGCTCCATCGGTCGATATGATAGACTACTACAACGAAGAGCCTGCCGACTCGTTCCGTCTGCGCGCCACCTTCTTCACGCAGGGACGTTACTACAGCTACATCCGCTCCGAGAACGGCGGCTACACTTATACCAAGAAGTGGATGCAGAACAAGAAAGGCGTGGTGGGAAGCACCGCCGACTGCGACGGACACCTGAAGCAGCAGGCATCGCCGCTCAACACCTACATCATGCGCTACGCCGACGTGTTCCTCATCAAGGCCGAGGCCCTGCTGGGCAACCAGGAGCAGACCGCCGACCCCGAAGCACTGCGCGCCTTCAACACCCTGCGACTGCGCGCCAAGCTGCCCGCCCGCACCAAGCCCATCACCTTCGAGGACATTATCCGCGAGCGCCGCATAGAGTTCTGCATGGAATACAGCAACTGGTACGACATGGTGACGTGGTATCGCTGGCGTCCGCAGTATATGCTCAACTTCTTCAACAACAAGCAGCACCGCGCACTCATCATCAACGAGGGCGACATCCTGCGCAAAGCCGACAACACCTTCAGCTACACCGGCTTCCCCGTGGGAACGTGGTACTTCCAGCGCTGGGACCTCGACACCAACGGCGACGGGCAGAACGACGAGGTGCGCTATTGGAACGATGGACTGCGCGACGGCAATGGCGACATTATCAGCATCAACGGTGTGCCACAGGATGTGGAGCACGGCTATCGCTTCAACCTCGACTCGTTGGTGCGCACCAAACTGGCCGACGGAGCCGTCACCGTCACGCTGAGCGAGCGCAACATCTTCATCCCCTATCCTGAAAGCGACGTGCTTCAGAACCATTATTTCCGCGAAGAACCTGTAGAGTATCAATTTGAAGATTGACCATTATGAATACCAAGATTATATATAGTTTTCTCATTGCTTGTCTCTTATGCTGCGGCATGGCCTCAGCTCTCACCAGCTGTTCGGACGACGATGGCGCCGGAGCTCCCGAGATCACCGGCGTCCGCATCACCAATCCTGCAAAAGCCGACAGCCTCTTCACCGCGTCGGCCCCCGACTCCACCATCGTCATCGTGGGTCGCAACCTGCAGGGCGCGCTGCGTGTGTTCATCAACGACCAGCAGGTGTGGTTCAATCCCGTTTTCAACACCGACCACAGCATTATCGTGAAGGTGCCCAGCGAGGACAGCGGCTTCAAGCTCACGGCCTTCAACAGCGAGCTGAAAGACGAGATTCGCGTGGAGACCGACCACGGCACTGCCGTCTATGCCTTCAAGATTAAGGCACCACGGCCCAGCATCAGTCGCTTGCAGGCACGCTACCCGCGCAAAGCCGGCGACGTGCTCAACATCTATGGTAAGAACCTGGTCGATGTGGAGCGCGTCTACTTCACCGACATCGAGGCGGCCCAGCTCGACTCCACCGTGTGGACGCAGATTGGCGGCAACCATGTGGAGGCCACCAACCTGCAAACCATTGTGAAGGACCACCACAATGTGGCGGGCACCACTACCTACGAAACCACCTCCCAGCTTTCGGTGCAGATACCCGATTTGCCCTATGGGAAAGGCGCAATCGTGGTAGAGTGCACCGGCGGCACCGTCTACTTCCCCTTCTCGCTCACCCTGGCTCCGCCCACCATCATCGGCATGAACACCGACATGCCCGTGATGGGCGAGACGCTCACCATCTATGGCACCGAGTTTGTGCAGGTGGAGGCCGTGTCCTATGGCGACGTGACGCTCACACCCGATGAGTTCACCGTGGCCGACACCGAGGACCATATCGACATCGTCTTTGCGCGCAAGCCCAGCGAGGGCAGCACGCCTCGCCTCACCGTGGTCACTGGTGGTGGCCAGGCCAGCGCGCCCTTCTTCGACCGCAGCTGTCTGCTTGTCGACTTCGATGGCAACGCCGTTGACAACGGCTGGGGGCCCAACGCCAGCTACGAAACCACCGACGGCACCGAGGCTCCCTACACCGCCGACGGCACCTTCGCTCGCATCAACGTGCCCGAAGAGGGACAGCAGTGGTGGGGCGTGATGGTGTTCTTCCGCAAGTCGTGGGAGGTGAACACCTTCCCGCTGCCTGGGTTCGATGTCATTCCTGCCGCTGCCTCGGCCGACGATGTTTATCTGGCCATGGAGGTCTACAACAACGGCTCCGACTATAACAACGGCGACTGGCCAGCCTACCTGCGCTATACCGTTTGGCCCAGTGGCCTCAGCACCGAAAACACTGATAACCAATGGGACAATGATTTCGATTGGTTGAACTACGATGAGCAGACAGCCACCATGGCTTATCCCGTGCTGGCCGACATTGATGGCAAAGCCCCGCTGCAGCAGTGGTATCGCCATGTGCTGCCCCTCAGCGTGTTCCGCTGCTATAGTGGCAAGACCTACGCCGACATCGTGTCGCTGGGACTGGAGAACTTCCGCATTCAGAGCATCAACCAAAGCAGCAAGGTGGGTAAGATCGACATCTGCCTCGACAACGTCCGCCTTTATTACAACAACCGTTAACCAACAATCGTAATGACAATGATGAAGAACCTCAAAATATTCCTCTTGGCCGGTCTGGTGTGCTGTGGCATTGCCACAGCTCTCACGGCCTGCAGCGACGACGACGATGCCGCCACCGCCTCGCGCCTCAGCACCCTGCAGGGCGGGGCTGCCGTCAGCGAGCTGAACTTCACGCTGGCCAGTAGCTCGCAGATGCTGGCCATCAACACCGATGGCGACTGGACGGCCGAGAGCAGCGACACCACCTGGTGCCGTCTGCAGGTGCACGCCGGATATGGCTATCCCGACTCGCTGCGCAACAGCTACACCCGCGTCATCGTCGACAAGAACGAGGGCGCACCCCGCCAGGCCACCATCACCATCAAGGCCGGCAGCTTGGCACGCACCGTGCTGGTGAACCAGCGGGGCATGACCACCGACCCGGGCGACACCTTCATGAGCGGATTCCAGCTGGTGGAGAACATCGTGCTGGGCTATAACTTGGGCAACACCCTTGATGCCAGCCACGACCCCGCCACACAGACCTGGTTCCATCCGGAGACCTGGGAAGACTGGGAGACCTGTTGGGGACAGCCCGTCACCACGCCGGAAATCATCAACGCCATCGCCGCCCGTGGCTTCAACATCATCCGCGTGCCCGTCACCTGGTTCCCCCACATGGACAGCGATGGCAATGTGGAGAAGGAGTGGATGGACCGCGTGGAAGAGGTGGTGAACTATGTGCTCGATGCTGGCTGCTACTGCATCCTCAACGTGCAGCACGACACCGGTGCCCGTGATGCCAACCGCACCGACGATGGCGCTTGGATTGCGGCCGACATCGACGAGTACCCCACCATCAGCCCTCGCTTCAAGAAATTGTGGACCCAGATAGCCACCCGCTTCCGCGACTATGGCGACAACCTGCTCTTCGAGGCCATGAACGAGACGCTGAACGGACAGCGACAGTGGAACACCCCCAACCAGGCCAGCGACTATGAGGCGCTGAACCGCCTGTTGCAGGACTTTGTCGATGCCGTGCGAGCCACTGGCGGCAACAACGAATGGCGAAACCTTGTGGTCAATCCCATGGGAGCCACCAACGCACAGGAGGAAATCGATGCCTTCGTGTGTCCGCTAGACGTGCATGCCAACCACCTCATCGCCTCTGTACACAGCTACAACCCCTATAACTTTTGCAACGATGGGGGCGAGTGGAACCACCTCATCTTCGACAGCGAGTGTGAACAGGAAATCGACGATATCTTCGCCCGTGTGGAGAAGCGGTTCGCACAGGAGCTGGGACTCCCCTTCTTCTTCGGAGAGTTCGGTGCCATCGACCGCAAGAAAGCCATGGCCGAGCGCATCAAGTACGCCCGCTACATGGCCACCAAGTTCAAACAATATGGCACCAGCGGCCTATGGTGGATGGGACTCTACGACCGAGAGGAAGAGGAGTGGGATGAAGAGGAAATCGTAGAAACACTCTTCAGCGCCATCAAGTAAGTCAAAAACAAGGGCTTGGGCGCAAGTTTTTTTGCGCAAGCCTTTGTTATTTCACTCAAATGCACTATTTTTGCAGCATTATTTAATAACAAACAAAAAACAACGCTTATGAAAAAATTATTTACTTTTTTTGCAGGACTGCTCCTCGCCACCACTGCCAACGCTGCAGTACTGGTAGATGAAGTGGTAGAAGGTGCTTCCTACACCTATTCTGGTGGCTGGCAAGGCAACTGGTTCAATCAGGGTGGCGACGCCCTCAACAAGGACGTGACGGAATACGACTACGTGTGGATTCAGTACAAGAACACCACAGGTAAGATTGCTTTCGGTATCGTCTATGCCGAGTGGCTGAAGACCGAGTCGTGGGGCGAAACCTACTACACCGATTCCAAGGTCATCGAGTCGGAGTCGGGTGTCGTCGGCATCCCCTTGGAGAAGACAAAGGTGCTCGAGTACGGCATCAACAAGGTGGACAACGACTTTAAGGGCGATGTCTATGCCAAGCACGTGCGTCAGGTATTCGTTCAGGATCAGGGCGTAGCCTCCAACATCACCGTTGTGGGCATTTGGTACGGCACCGAGGCTGAGTATCAGGATGCGCTGGCTGGCAACAAGCCGGTGGTGGCTCCGAAGAAGCCGCTCGACCTCACCAACCTGGGCACAGGCTGGGGCAACTCCACCTACGATGCCGAGACGAAGACCATCACCATTGGCGACGACTGGAGCGGCAAGGGATGGTGGCTCGCCACATGGGACGGTGCCACAGAGACCAACGTGGGTACCGATTATTCTGCCTACGACAAGGTGGCCATTGAATTTGCCGAGGCTACCGAGGCCAACGGTAAGCTGAATGTGGAGTACGATGGTGGCGTGGCTTCCGACAGCTACGAGTTCGTGGCTGGTAGCACCGTCGTTGTCGTCGACATGAGCGCCGAGGGTAAGAAGCAGGTGATGCAGGTCTATCTGCAAGGTCCTGCCGGAGCCAAGTACGTGCTCAAAGATGCCTATTTCTGCACCAACGAGGTGGCTCCCGAGGTGCCCGATGTGAACGCCACCGTCACCCGCCTGATTTGGTCGGAACCCTTCGCCAAGGGCTCGTTCAACGGTCAGGAGTTCAAGAGTGAGGACGGCACGCTCGTGCTCACCGTCACCGATGAGGATGGCAAGCAGGAGGTTGATGCCAACAACGCCTATTTCGGCACCGCCACCAGCTACGAGAAGTTCGCTTATCGCCTGAAGAGTGGTGGCAAGTCTTCCTCGAAGAACGCCATGACGCTTACCATTCCCGCCGATGGCACCTTGAAGGTCTACGCCCGCACGGGCAGCAATGGCGCCACCGACCGCACCGTGGTTATCCTTCAGGACGAGCAGGAACTCTATAACCAGATTGTGGAAGAGGCCAACGCCGTGCAGGTGAAGATCAACCCCGACGATGAGAAAGACACCAACATCTATCCCGTCATCTCTGTGCCCGTGAAGGCTGGTACGGTGAATGTGACCTATCCCGTTGGTTCCATCAATTTCTACGGCTTCGACCTGGTCACCACAGTCACTGGCAGCGTCGACAATGTGAAGACCGTCAACACCAACAGCAATGTGCTCTATAACTTGGGCGGACAGAAGGTCGATGCCAACTACAGGGGAATCGTGGTTAAGAACGGAAGGAAATTCTTTCAGAAATAATTAGGTAATAATTATTTTTCTTTCAAACGCAACATTAAATCGCTATTTGTGCCACCGCTAGCTCGCGAGAGTCGGCGGTGGTTTTTCGTAGGTGTCTACACAAAATGAATTCAGTAAAAAGAGTCCCGAAATAGGGGACGAAAAAATCTCGTACGAGATTTTTTAGAAAGTCGTACGAGATTTTTCAAAAAGTCGTTACCAAAATTTCAAGAGGCATTACCGCTTTTTCATAGGCCAATGAAATCCTATTTTTCGGCGCAAATATTTGCAGGTTCCTTTCCTTTGTGTTATCTTTGCAAAGAAAATTGATTTGATATGGAATTCACCACACCCGTCGACATCCCACGCCCCGCCTTCCTCATCGAGCCTCTCGAAGAATTGTTCTTTGTGGGCTCTTGCTTTGCCGATAGTATGGGCAAGCGTTTTGAAGAAGAGCGTTTCCCCGTTGTGGCCAATCCCTTTGGCGTGATGTACAACCCTGCGTCGGTGCTGCACACCATCCAGCGATATGCCAATGAACTCACCGACGGCCATGCCATGCCACGCATCGTCATCGTCACGCTGGGCACCAACCACGTCTATAGGCTGAAGCAGACTGGCGAAATCGTCGACAATTGCCAGAAGCGACCTCAACAGCTCTTCAACGAGGAGCAACTGTCCGTGCAGCAGTGCGTGGATTATCTGTCAATGGCTGTCGACACCATCCTTCAGCACCGCGCCGATGCGCAAGTGCTCGTTACCGTCAGCCCGCTGCGATATGCCAAATACGGTTTCCATCAAAGTCAGCTCGCAAAGGCCACGCTGCTTTTGGCAGCCGACGCACTCGCCAACAGCCATCAGTCGGTAACTTATTTTCCTGCCTACGAAATTGTCATGGACGAGTTGCGCGACTATCGTTTTTATCAGCCCGACATGATTCATCCCTCTCAGCAGACCGTGGAATACATCTGGCAACGTTTCGCAGAAGTATACCTCAGCCCGCTTGCCAAGCAATTTGTCAAGGATTGGAAACCCATCAAGGAGGCATTGCATCACAAGCCATTTCATCCCGAAAGCAACGACTATCAATCGTTCCTCGCACAGACAAAAGAGAAAGAAAAACAGCTCCTCGCGCGTTATATTATATAATGTATAGGGGGGCGGAACTTGATGATTGTCAAAAGACGCGAAAAAGTGGGCTCTTTTTGAAAAAAAAGTGCCAAAAAACTTGTGGCTTCAGAAAATTGTTCGTACCTTTGCATCCGCTTTCGGCCAAAAAAGCCGGGGGCAAGAAGATAAGAGTTCTTTGAAAGAATTACATAAAACAGACAGAAGTAGTACAAGAAGCGAGAGCAGCAATGCTCTTGGGTAGAAGAAACGAACCGTCAAATTCCGGGCCCTTTTGGGGGTCCGATTATGAAGGTGCTTTTGAACTTGATACGGAGAGTCGTCCTGGCCGACAGAGCAAACAGGTCCCGTGTGGCGCGGCATCGCCGCGTCATATCGTGGCCAAAGGATATTTTTACAATGAAGAGTTTGATCCTGGCTCAGGATGAAC
>JAFZSR010000040.1 GCA_017619275.1 Prevotella sp.
AGTCGGGGCTGCGCAAAGTACTTGCGAAACTTGACTTCGTGAGCAAAATTATAGGCAATTAGGAAAATTCGTTTCGAAAGATCAAGCTGTATTTTCTGTTTTCATTCACGATGCCATTCCAACCGTACAGATCGAAAAATCTCGTACGAGATTTTTTAAAAAGTCGTTACCAAATTTCAAAAAGTCGTTACCAAAATTTCGGAGGGTACCACCTAGCAAAAAACCAGCAAAAGGAAATTGTTAAAAGTGCCACTTTGGTGGTAAGAAATCACGACAAGCTCTTGCATGTTTATGATAAAATGTGTATTTTTGCAAACGGACATTTCTGCAAACAATTAGTAGATGAACACAATTATCTTTTATCGACAACGGATTAAAACGGATTTAACGGATGAGGGCCATGTGTAGCCAAAATCCGTAAAATCCGTTTTAATCCGTTGTAGAAAACAATTATTCATTTGTATAAACTTAATTTGAACAGATACTTAACAAATAAAGCCGCAATATGACGTCATCCCTTTCAATGTTTCTCCGCCTCTCAGCATTGTTGCTGCTGCAGTGCTTCACGCTTGCCGCTTCGGCCCAAAAAGCGGCCGACGGCTACACGCTGGTGTGGCACGATGAATTCGACACCGACGGCCCGCTCAACCCTGCCGACTGGACCTACGAGCAAGGGTTTGTGCGCAACGAGGAAGACCAGTGGTATCAGCCTGAGAACGCCTTCTGCAAGGATGGCTTGCTGGTGATTGAAGCACGACGCGAGCACTGCCCCAACCCCCAGTATGGGCAAGCACGCGGCTGGCGCAACCGCGAGTTTATCGAGTACACATCGGCGTCGGTGAACACGCGCGACCGCCATACGTGGACCTACGGGCGCTTTGAAGTTAGCGCACGCATCCCCGCCTATACCGGCTGCTGGCCCGCCATCTGGACCCTGGGACAGAACGACAGGGGCATCTATGGCTGGCCCAACAACGGCGAGATTGACCTGATGGAATACTATCAGGTGGCAGGAAAGCCTTGCATTCTGGCCAATGCCTGTTGGGGCGGCAAGCGAACAAAGTATAACGGCACGTGGAGCACCACACGCACGCCCTATACCCATTTCCTTGAGAAGGATGCGCAATGGGGCGAACAATTCCATGTGTGGCGCATGGACTGGACGGAAGAAAGCATCAGTTTGTATTTAGACGACGAACTGCTAAACTACGTTCCCCTCGCAAACACAGAGAACCCCAAGACCGATTTCTTCCCCGTAGAAGGCTACAATCCTTTCCGCCATCCCCACTATCTGCTGCTGAACCTGGCCTTGGGCGGCACCAACGGCGGACCGCTCGACGACACACCCTTCCCCTGCCGCTACGAGATTGACTACGTCAGGGTGTACCAATAGACCTCAAGGGAAAGTGCGGGTGAAGGGGCCGTCGTAGGTGTTGATGCTGATGCTGACAGTGTCGGCAGTGATGGCGCTCATTGGCAATGAGATGACGGCAGTGCTGGAATAATATTCGGGCTGTCCCCCCTGGTCGTGATAAAGCTGCAGCCGTGCGTGCGAGGGCGTGCTGCCATTCTCGACGATGCCAATGCTCTGCTTGGCATCGTCGTCGACTTGTCCGGTGAGCAGGCGCAGACGGATGTTGATATAGCGCCCGCTACGAGCCTGCCAGATGCTCTCCACATAGAGGGGATCGGTCTTCATGCCTTCCTTCAGACTGTCGGCTATCATTGGACGGAGAACACCCACGCTACTCATGTTCACCACCTCGGCCTGTGTCGAGCCCACCTTATTATAATATAGTAAGGCGCGATAGGTGGTGTCGGCACTCGAAATCCACTTGGCTTTGTAGGGTTGTGTGAGCGTCAGCGTCAGGGCGTCGTCGGTGATTACCTTGGTGACTTGCTTATCGGCATCGACGGTGGCCTCCACCAGCTCAGCCGTGAGCAGCGAGTTCTCGCCCTCGCCTTTCTCGTAGGCATCAACGGTACACGATAGCAGGGCAGCGCATGCAAGAAACGAAGTGAGAAGAAAGGTTGGTCGTGTCATCGTTCGGTTGGTTTTATTCGGCGGCAGCTTGCATCGCACTTTGGGCATTCAAGTAGGGATTGGCATACATCGTGGTGATGCATTGGCGCAGGAAAGGCATGTCGGGCTCATCGAGCTGAACCTTGGCCAGTTGGCCATCGATGTAGGCATTGAAGGTGGCCCGCTCCTCGTCGGTGCAGTCGGGGGCGCCAGCAGCCACGCGGTTGAAGGCATAAAGGCGATAGTGGCGATGAATCTCCTGGTCGATATGGGCAGCCACGACGTCGAAAAGCTCACCACGCGGCATGTCGGCGGGCAGGGTGTCGAGCCACTGGTCGATGCAGGGAGCGCAGTGGTAGTGCACATGGCCCTTGGGACCCATGATGCCTGTGCGCATCGAGTCCACGTCGTCCTGCTTGGTCTTCTTCCAGCCAGGAACGTCGCGCCGCAGCTGGAACTCACGTGCCTTGAGGAAGTCGCAGGGATCCAGCTCGTAGCTGATGGCCAGCGGCATGATGTGCAACTGCTTCAGTCGCTCCACGACGGTGCCCTCGCCGCCCATGGCCATCATCTTCAGTATGCTGGGCTGCGTGCGGTCGTCGCTGTCCTTGGCTCGCCCTTCGCGCTGTGCAATCCAAACGTTGTCGTGCTTGGTGCCGATGACGTAGTGCATATACTCCGAAAGGTTGCGCGAGGCGGCAAGCATCTCGCGAATGCCCAATGAGCGCTGCACGATGAACGATTTGTTGATGCGCACAATGTCCTTGATCCAAGGGGCGGCCAGCAGGTTGTCGCCGATGGCAATCTCGCAGGTGGTTTCGGCTCCCGCATCAAGGAGCAGCACGCTGAGCAGGGCCGAGTCGAGCACGATGTCGCGGTGGTTGCTCACGAAGGTATAGCGCTGCTTCACGTCGATGGCCGAAACGTCCATGTCCATTCCCTTGCTGGCAGTGGCCATGAGCCGCTTCAAGAAAGTGTAGCAGAACACCTTTTGGAAGTCGAGATTAGTGGCACAGCCGCGCATCTGCTGCATGACGACAGGAAAGGACACCTGCGGATAGAGGTACTGCACCACGGCACGGAACTGCTCGTCGCGCTCTAAACGGTCGTAGGCCCGTGGCAGTTCTTCGGGGTCAAAGGGGCGGAGGGAATCCATGGTTGAAAGTTGAGAGTTATGAGTTAAGAATTAGGAGTTATCGCCTGCGGCGATTAAGAATTATGAATTAAGAATTAGGTGTGCACGGTAATTCAAAAATGATAATTGATAATCGCCGTAGGCGACAACTCTTAATTCTAAATTCTTAATTCTAAATTCTAAATTTCCACTTATTCTTGTTCCACGATGGTGGGCATCTTCGACCACGACTTATCGGCGCGGTAATTGACTCTGGCACCTTTGGGCACGATGACGCGGCAGGCGGAGAGCACCACACCCTTGAAGGTGCTGTGGCTGATGCTGGGCGGCAGCGGAGCGTTGATGACGAGCTCCCTCAGCGACACGCACTTGGAGAAAGCGTTTCCGCCAATCTTCTTGATGGCGGCGGGCAACTCCAACCGTGCCAACGTGGTGCACTCGCGGAACGAAGCACTGCCAACGGTGGTGCATGCAGCAGGAAGAATCATCGAGGTGAGGGAGGCGCACTTGGCAAAGGCATCGTCGCCAATGCTGGTGACGCTGATGGGCAAAATCAGCGAGGACAGCGACGAGCACTGCTCGAAGGCGTGGTCGCCTATGCTCTTCACCGAGATGGGCAGCACCACGGTGCGCAGCGAATGGCAGTTGCGGAAGACATCACTTTCGAGTTTCTCCACATAACCTTGAATGTCGACGCTGTCGAGCGAGGCACAATTCTCAAAGGTGTTGCTGCCCAGCTGCTTCACCATGTTGGGGATAGTGAGGTACTTCAGCGAGGCGCAGTTCTGGAAAGCACGGTCGCCCAGCTTTGTGAGTCCATCGGGCAGGTCGATGGCAGCGAGCGACTTGCACTCGCTGAAAGCGCTCTTGCCAATGGTCTTCACTGAGGGAGGCAGGCTGACGCTGGCGAGACTGGTGCAGTTGGCAAACAGCTCGGTGCCGATAGACTGCAGGTTGCCGTTGAGGCTGACATTCGTGAGGCCGGCACAGTTCTCGAAGGCGTTGTTGCCAATCTTGTTCACCCGCTCAATCTCCACCGAGCCAAGGCTGAGGCATCCTTTGAAGGCATCGCTGCCAATGACGGCGGCGGTGCTCATCTCGATGCTCTCCAACGACTGGCAGCCCTCGAAGGCGCTGTTGCCAATCTCGTTGACGGCATCGGGCATCTGAATGTTCTCCAAAGATTTGCAATCCTTGAAGGCCTCGCTACCGATGAGCGTCACCGAGGCGGGCAGGTTGATGCCGCTAAGACGCTCGCAACGCAGGAAAGTGGCGTTGCTAATGGTTTTCAGTGAGGCTTCGTGGAGCGAGATGCGCTCCAGGGCCTTGCAGTTGGCAAAGGCACCCACGTCGATGACCTCCACCGACTCGGGAATGTCGATGCTGGCAAGGGCGGTGCAGCCATCGAAGGCGTGATTCTGAATCGACACGAGGCCATCGGGCAGTTTGATGCGCTCCAGACTGGCGCAGCCGTTGAAAGCATAGTCGTTGATGGCAATCACATCGTCGGGGATGTCCACCTCCTGCAGGTTGACGCATCCGCTGAAGCAACTGCGGCTCACCTCGGTGGTGGAGCTGGGCAACGACACTTTTTTAAGATTCTTGCAGCCCTGGAACATGGCAGCGGGCAGCACGTTGGCCTTGGTGCGGAAGCTTCCCTTGCTCTCGGCGATGGTGGTCTCCGATAGGTCGAGGACGGTGAGCACCACCTCGCCAGCCTTCTTGGTCCGCACGTTGCGGGTCATCAGCTGCAGGATCTTCAGGTCGTTGCCATTGAGCGGACCGGTAATCTTCAGTTCGCTCATGGTGTAGCGGATGCTGTCGGGCAACTGGCTGGCCAGCCGTCCCACGGAGTCGATCGTCACAGTGAGTTCCTGCGCCCTTGCAGGACTAAATGATAAATGGAAAATGATTAATGATAAAACTATCATCATCATCCGGTTGTTGCTTTCTATGAATTGTTTTCTTTTCATCGTCGTTATCATTTTTTCATTTATCATTGGTCATTTTGCGTATTGCGAACTGCTGCGCTTGGTGCGGTGGTAGCTGCGGTAGTCGTCCATCTCGATTTCCACGTCGGGCTCTTCGAGGGCGCCGTCATGGGGCAGGCGCAGCTGCAGATACTTGATGGGGATGCCACGGCTGAGCCACATCTGCTCGTAGTAGGTTTGGATGGCAGCTGCCTCGTGGAGCAGGGGCGCTGCGGTTGAGCCGCTGTCGGCGGAAGAGGAAGACTGGGCGGCGTAGAGATCGTCGGTGCTGACGGCGATGGGCAGCCGATTGTGGCTGGCCATCAGCGAGGTGTAGGTGAAGAGGAAGTTGGAGTCGGTCTTCAGGTGGATGGTGCCCTCGTCTGTAAGGAAATGGCGGTAGCGCTCCAAGAAATAGGTCGAGGAGAGGCGCTTCCGTGGGTTCTTCATCTGCGGGTCGCTGAAGGTGAGCCAGATTTCCTGCACCTCATCGGGACCGAAGAAGCGGTCGATGATTTCGATGTTGGTGCGCAGGAAGGCCACGTTGTCGATGCCCTCGTGCAGGGCGCGGGTGGCACCCGTCCACATGCGGGCGCCCTTGATGTCGACACCGATGTAGTTGCGGTCGGGATGGGCCTTGGCCAGCTCTACGGCATATTCGCCCTTGCCGCAGCCCAGCTCAAGAATGATGGGGTTTTGATTATGGAAATAGTCGTCGCGCCAACGTCCGCGCATGGGAAAGCCCCCCTCCTGCTCCCCCTCAAAGGGGGAGAGGACGGAGTAAGGATATTGGAAGACATTCTTATAGGTCTCCATGTCGGCGAATTTCGCCAGCTTGCCTTTTCCCATAATCCAAGGGTTTTCTAGATTATCTAGTCTTTCTAGATTTTCTAGTCTTTCTAGATTGGCTAGATTGGCTAGGTTTTCTAGCCTTTATTCAATCACCACGGTGGTCCAGCCGTGCTTGTCTTCGATGGTGCCGTACTGGATGCCACGCAGGGTGTCGAAGAGCTTCTTCGACATGGGGCCTGGCTTGTCGCCGAAGCTGTAGCGCACGCCGGTGTCGAGGTCGTCGATATAGCTGATGGGGCTGATGACGGCTGCGGTTCCGCAGGCGCCAGCCTCCTCGAAGGTGGCCAGCTCCTCTTCGGGGATGGGACGGCGCTCCACCTTCATGCCCAAGTCCTCGGCCACCTGCATCAGGCTCTTGTTGGTGATGCTGGGGAGGATAGAGGTCGACTTCGGCGTGACGTAGGTGTTGTCCTTGATACCGAAGAAGTTGGCGGCACCGCACTCGTCCATGTATTTCTTCTCCTTGGCATCCAGGTAGAACTCGCAAGCATAGCCCTTCTCGTGTGCCAGGTTGTTGGCAAAGAGGCTGGCTGCGTAGTTGCCACCCACCTTATACTTACCCGTTCCGAGGGGTGCCGAGCGGTCGTAGTCGCGGATGATGACGTAGGGGTTGGCAGCAAAGCCTCCCTTGAAGTAAGGACCTACGGGCGTGACAAAGATGAGGAAGCAGTACTCCTTGGCGGGATGCACGCCCACTTGTGCGCTGGTGCCGATGAGCAGGGGGCGGATATAGAGCGTGGCACCGCTCTCGTAGGTGGGAATCCACTCCTGGTTCAAGCGCACCACCTTCTTCACCATCTCGGTGAACAGCTCCGTCGACACCTCGGGCATCATGATGCCACGGCATGTGCTCTGCAGACGAGCGGCATTCTCGTCGACACGGAAGATACGCACCTTACCATCGGGGCAGCGATAGGCCTTCAGGCCCTCGAAAGCCTCCTGTCCGTAGTGTAGACAGGTGGCTGCCATGTGCAGTTTCAGATACTCGTCGGAGCAGACTTCAATCTCGCCCCATTTGCCGTCGCGATAATAGCAACGCACGTTGTAGTCGGTCTTCATGTAGCCAAACGACAGGTTGGCCCAGTCTAAGTTCTTCATTCTCTTAACAGTTAAAATCCAATTTGATTGCAAAAGTAAGCAATTTATTTGAAACTGACGAAAAAACCGCAGTTTTTTTCACGATGTGACCCTTTACTTCAGGTTGCCGAGGATATCGCGGGTGAGTTCCTTGGTGATGGTGCGGGTGGCGGCGCTGGTGGCGTTCTTCACCACGCGCCCAGTGGTGCTGGTGGTCGACTTGCGCTTCTTGCCCGTCACCTTATCGCTGACAATGGTGCCCAGGATGGTGGCCAGCGTGCCGGTGATGGCAGTGATGATGGCCTTCAGAATCTTCGAGAAGAAGCCCGGTTTTTTCGACTTTGCTTCCTTTGCGGCCTGCTTCTCCTCTTCGACCTCCTGCTGCTCAGCGGCGGCCTCCTCATTCTCGCGCACCAGAATTTCGTAAGCACTCTCGCGGTCGACCATCGTATCGTATTTGCCATAGATGCGGCTCTGCTTGATGATGTCGAGGCGCTGACCTTCGGTGACGGCACCAATCTGGCTGAGGGGGAAGAGAATCTTGGCCCGCTGCACGATGCTGGGGGCACCCTTCACATCGAGGAAGCTCACAAGGGCCTCACCCGTTTCGAGATTCATGATGGCCTCGTCGGTCTTGAAGGCGGGGTTGGCACGGAAGGTGTCGGCGGCGGTCTTCACGGCCTTCTGGTCCTTGGGGGTGTAGGCGCGCAAGGCATGCTGCACACGGTTGCCCAGCTGTCCGAGGATGCTCTCGGGAATATCGGAGGGGCTTTGCGTGATGAAATAGATGCCCACGCCCTTGGAACGGATGAGGCGAATCACCTGCTCAATCTTGTCGAGCAGGGCTTTCGACGTGCCTTCGAAGAGCATGTGAGCCTCGTCGAAGAAGAAGACGAGCTTGGGCAGCTCCAGGTCGCCCACCTCGGGCAGCTTGGAATAGAGTTCGCTGAGCAGCCACAGCAGGAAGGTGGAGTAGAGCTTGGGCTGCATCATCAGCTTGTCGGCAGCCAGCACACTCATCACGCCCTTGCCCTGCTCGGTCTGCATCAGGTCGTAGATGTCGAAGGAGGGTTCGCCGAAGAAATGCTCGGCTCCCTGAGCCTCCAGCTGCAACAAGGCGCGCTGGATGGCACCCACGGTCTGCGCCGTAATGTTTCCATACTTCGACGTGTACTCCTTGGCATGCTGCGACACATAGTCGAGCATCGAGCGCAGATCCTTCAGGTCGAGGATGAGCAGCCCACGGTCGTCGGCAATGCGGAAGGTGATGTTGAGCACGCCGTCCTGGGTCTCGTTCAGCTGTAGCAGACGGCTTAGCAACTGCGGTCCCATCTGACTGACGGTGGCGCGCATGGGATGTCCCTGCTCGCCGAAAACATCGAAAAAGCGTACGGGACAGCTTTGGAAGTCAGGGTTCTCAATGCCAAACTCTGGCAGACGCTTCTCGATGAAGCTGCTCAACTTGCCCACCTGCGAGATACCGCTCAAGTCGCCCTTCATGTCGGCCATGAAGCAGGGCACGCCCGCTTGGCAGAACGACTCGGCCATCACCTGCAGGGTGACCGTCTTTCCCGTACCCGTGGCTCCCGCTATCAATCCGTGGCGGTTGGCCATCTTTCCCACGATACTAAGTGCTCCTTCCGAGCAATGGGCTATGTACAGCCCGCGTTCTTTATCAAACATAATCTTTTTTATTTTAGGTTTTTAATGATCTATTCTTACAAGTGTTGACTCTTGCCCAATGCACACGGCATAGACGGCAGCGGGCAGGGAGGGCAGAGCGATGGTGTGCTCTTGCTGCCCCTGAGGCAACTGTGTCTTAAAGACAGGTCGCCCTGCCACATCATAGACACGCAACGCCAAGGGAGTGGCAGAAGGTTGCGGCAGCACGATGTGAAGCTGGTGATGGGCCACGCCGATGCGGGCGCTGGTGTGCTGAGCGGGCACGTCGGGGATGGACGAGAAATTGAGCAGGTGCAGCAGTCCGGCGTAGACATCCACCTCGCCATAACCATACTCATTATTAGGATAGCTAAGCGACGGGTCGGGATGGCGACAGGTGAGACGGAGCAAATCCATCACATCAGTGGGCGTGAGCGTGGGACAGGCTTGCAGCCACAAGGCGATGGCTCCAGCCACGGCGGGTGTGGACTGCGAGGTGCCCGTGTTGGCATTCCAAGCGTAGGTTCGCCCACGGAAGTCATAGTGGGCCACATCCCATGCTATGTCGCCGGCATCGGGATGGCTTTCAAGGTAATAGCTGCTATACGACGAAACGATATTTCGGCCAGGAGCCACGCAGTCGGGCTTGATGCGCCCGTCCATGGTGGGACCTGTCGATGAGAAATCGGCCCGCAACCCCAGCACGTCGTTTCCCGCCACCATCGTTTCGCCCTGCATGTTGATGATGGTATTACGACTGGTGATGGCTCCCACGCTCACCACGCAGGGGGCGCTGGAGGGCGAGTGCACATTGTGGGTGAATTCAGAATCGCAAAGTCGTGGGTTGATGTCGTTTTCGACCAAATAGCCCGTCACCCGCCACAGCTCCACCTCGGCATCGATGCCCAACAACTCTATCGACTGGCACCGCTCGCCGCTCAGCGTGCCCTCATTGACGCTGACGGTGACATCGTAGCAGAGGTCGGTTGGATCATAGCTGGAGGGATAGGCCTCGATGAGCAGATGCAGGTCGGCCAGGCTGTCGGTGAGCACCGAGTCGGGCTGCAAAAAAGCCTGACGGGGCTGCACGACGAGGGTGTCGGACGTGGGGGTATAGCTCACCAAACGTAGTGCAAAATCATCGGCTGAGCGCAACGTGAACATCATCTCTTTGCCACGACGATAGATGAAGGTGCCCGCCGAGGGCTGTCCGCGCCGCTTCTGCATATACGACTTGGTGGTGCCCTGATTGCCGGCGGCAGCCACGAGGATGCGCCCAGGGCCGACGAGGCTGTCGAGCATCTCGTAGTAGAGCTGATCCCAACCATAGAGGTCCTGTCCGCTGCCCTCGCTAAAGGAGGCCACGCAAGGCTTGCCCACCTGCTGGGCGTAGTCGAAGATATACTTGAAGCCGAGCGCGTCGGTGGCAAAGGTATATTTATAGACATCGGCCGAGTCAATCAAGTGCAGGTCCTCGCTCACGGCATTGGCCACGATGCAGATGTCGGCCTCGGGAGCCATGCCGCGATAGTTGGTGTCGTAGCCGCTGCCTGCGGCAATGCCCAGGGTGTGGGTGCCGTGAGTGAGGTCAAGGCCATCGCGCGAATGGCCGAGGGCAAGCATGTCGTCTGTCGTGACAAAATCGCGGCCTACGGGTAAGGAGCTGCCCACGGTATCGATGGAGATTTGGTCCCAGAAACGGCGGATGCGATAGTCTGTGAGGTCGCGGCTGTAGAAATTGGGATGGGTAAGGTCGAAGCCTACGTCCATCAGTCCCAGCACCACGCCTTGTCCGGTGTAGGCCTGCGGAAGTCCTTCTCCGGTGTAGGCCTGGGTGGCATTCAAGTGGATGGCCATGGAGTCGGTGAGCGCGTGGCCACTGGGCCGCGCCTCTATGCGCTCCACGCGACTGTCGGCGGCCAGCCGAGTGAGCTGATGGATAGGAATGGCGGCAATGTGCAGACGGCCATAGCGCGCCAGACTGCGACAGCCACGCTCGTCGAGCACACGGTCATCGCTGTCAGCGGTCTTGATGAAAGCAATGACGGTGGGAGAACTCTCCCTTACCGTCCCCGGCGTTCCTATAGCTTTTTTAGGCATAGGGGAGGTCTTGGCCAGACTGCGCAGCCACGGCGACAGCTTTTGTTGCCACGACACGCGCTGAGCCGATGACGGTAGGGCCGTCGCCAACGCTATATATATAAAAATGTATATAAGTCGTTTGCTCATCACTTCTTAGTTCTCACTTTTCACTTCACAATAGTGCCATCCCTCTTGTTGGTAGATTTTCAGTAGACGCGGCAGACGGCTCATAAATGATTCGTAGTCCTTGCGCTCTGGCGCAGCCCACTGCACCTCGGCCAAGGCAGCCATGCGAGGCAGCACCTGATACTCTATCAGTTCGGGATAGGCGATGTATTCGGTCCATAGATTAGCCTGAACGCCCATCACATGAGCCTGCTCTTCGGCCGTGAGCGTGGCAGGTGCCGGCTCGTAGTTATAAACTTTCTGAAGATTGGAATTGCCACCAATGAGCAGCGTGTTGCTCCATGAGTCGGCAGGAATCTGGTAGTGGTCGAAGTAGAGTGTGCTGTTGGGCGTGCGCACCACGTCGAAGCCCTGCTTGGCGGGGTCGACAACGCCCTGCCAGTCGCGCCAGTTCATCACTATCGATGTCTTCGGCACGTTGCAGACCATGATTTCGTCCCATCCCATCAGGCGACGCCCCTTCTTCTCCAGCAACTGCTGCATACGACGCACCATGTAGCCCTGCAGGTGCTCCTCGTTTTCCAGATGTTCCTCCTTCATCTTCTGCTGACAGCGCGGACACTGCTTCCAGCGCCCCTTGGGAGCCTCGTCGCCACCCAAGTGGATGATGGACGAGGGGAAGAGCTCCATCAGCTCGTTGAGCACATCGCCCAGGAACTCGTAGACGCGGGGATTACCAGCACAGAGGATGTCGTCGCTCACGCCCCAGTCGGGCCACACCTCGTAGGGACCGCCCGTGCAGCCCAGCTCGGGATAGGCCGCGAGGGCGGCCACCATGTGTCCGGGCATGTCAATCTCGGGAACGATGGTGATGTGGCGCTGGGCGGCATACTCCACAATCTCGCGGATGTCCTTCTGCGTATAGAAGCCGCCATACATCGTGTGGTCGTAGAGGCCCATGTTGCGGCCTATGACGGTGCGGTCGCGCCAAGCGCCCACCTGCGTCAGTCGAGGCCATTTCTTGATTTCGATGCGCCAACCCTGGTCATCGCTCAGATGCCAGTGCAGGGTGTTCATGCCGTGGAGTGCCATCATGTCGATATATTGTTTCACCACGTCCTTGCCAAAGAAATGACGACAGATGTCGAGGTGCATGCCACGGTAGGCGAAGCGGGGATTGCTCTCCACCACGGCGTAGGGCAGCGAGGTGGTGGCGCCATCCATGATTTGGCGCAGCGCCTGATGGGCATAGAAGATGCCCGCCTGGGTGCTGGCCTCCACGGTGATGCCACGCTTGTCGACCGTGATGCGCCAGCCTTCGGCATTCTTGATGTCGGCATTGAGCTGGTCGTTAATGGGCGTGGCATCGCTGATGGTCAACACTCGCCCTTTGGCATCGATGCTGATGCTGGAGGGCCTTGGAATGATGTCGTACTGCGCGGTTACGCTGCAAAAAGGCAGAACGCAAACAAAAACAGAAATTAGGGCTGCACGTATGTTCATAGGAGTCTAATTATTTTACTTTTTATCTTTCAACTTAATGGCATCAAGGCACTGCTCCATCAGCCACTTTGGCGTGCTGGTGGCACCGCAAATGCCCACGGTGTCGATGTCCTTCAGCCAGTCGGGGTCAATCTCGGCGGGGCCTTCTATCAGATGCGTATTGGGATTCACCCGTCGACACTCATTGAAGAGCACCTTCCCGTTGCTGCTCTTGCGACCACAAACGAAGAGGATGAGGTCGTGGCGGGCGGCAAACTGCATGATGCTGGGCATGCGGTTGGCCACAGAGCGACAGATGGTGTCGAAACTGCGGAAGGTGACACCGGGAGCGATGTGCTGCCGGATGTAATCAATAATGCGTTGGAACTCGTCGAGGCTCTTGGTGGTTTGCGAATAAAGGTAGATGTCGCGCGTGAAGTCAAGCTTCTGCACCTCATCGAAACTCTCAATGACAATGGCATTGCCGCCGGTCTGTCCCACCAGTCCCAGCACTTCGGCATGACCTTTCTTGCCAAAGATGACGATTTGCGATTGAGGAATCCGCAATTCGTAATTCTTGCGGATTCGTTTCTGCAACTGCAACACCACAGGACAGGTGGCATCGATAATCTCGATGTTGTTGCGGCGGGCCAGCTCATAGGTCTCTGGCGGTTCGCCATGTGCGCGCAGCAACACCTTCGCATCGTGCAGGTGCTCCATCTCCTCGTGGTTGATGGTGATAAGTCCCATCTGGCGCAGTCGCTCGCACTCCATGCTGTTGTGCACGATGTCGCCCAGACAGTAGAGCGTGGTGCCCGCTGCCAATTCCTCTTCGGCCTTCTTGATGGCTGTGGTAACGCCAAAGCAGAAGCCGCTGCCGCTGTCAATTCCTATCTTCAATTACCTATTCTTATTGGTGAGCTGAGTGTAATAAAGGTTGAGCAGGTCGTTAGCCGCCACAAAGCTGGTCTTCTGGTTCAGAAGAACGCTCTGCTCGGCGGCTTCCAGCTGCTGACTGATAAGGGGATTGTTGTAGAAGTTCAGACGCAGATGCTCGTTGATGGTTTCATACATCCAGTATTTCGACTGTTCGTTACGACGGTAGTCGAAATAGCCGTTGGCCTTCACGAAGTCGAAGTACTGATAAATCATGTCCCACACTTCTTTCACGCCGGTGCCATAGAAGCCTGAATAGCAGAGCACCTTCGGTGTCCAGCCGCTTTCGGGCATGGGGAAGAAGTGCAGGGCGTTGCGGAAGTTGGTGGCAGCCATCTGGCAGCGGTCCACATTGTCGCCGTCGCACTTGTTGATGACGATGCCGTCGCTGATTTCCATGATGCCGCGCTTGATGCCCTGCAGCTCGTCGCCAGTGCCAGCCACTTGGATGAGCAGGAAGAAATCCACCATCGAGTGGCAGGCCGTCTCGCTCTGTCCCACGCCCACGGTCTCCACAAAAATCTTGTCAAAGCCGGCGGCCTCACAGAGGATGATGGTCTCGCGCGTCTTGCGGGCCACACCGCCCAACGATCCTGCCGATGGGCTGGGGCGGATGAACGAGTCGGGATGCACGGCGAGTTTCTCCATGCGGGTCTTATCGCCCAGGATGCTGCCTTTGGAGCGCTCGCTCGAAGGGTCGATGGCGAGCACAGCCAGCTTGCCACCCTTCTCTTTCAACAGATGAATGCCAAACTCGTCGATGCTGGTTGACTTGCCGGCACCGGGAACGCCGCTGATGCCTATGCGGACACTATGCCCGCTGTAAGGCAGACATTTCTCGATGACCTCCTGTGCTTTCTGCTGGTGGGTGGGGTTGACACTTTCAATCAGCGTCACGGCCTGACTCAGGATGGTGATGTCGCCCTTCAAGATGCCTTCCACCATGTCGGCGGCACTCAGTTCCTGTCGGCGGAATCGGCCACGCTTCAGGTAGGGGTTGATGATGCTGGGTTGTTCTACTCCGCTGTTCACTTGCAGTCCAGCGTATTCACTACTGTTCTCGGGATGTTCCATTTATTCCACGTTTATTGTTATCACCTCTTTGGCGTGCGAGGGATCGTTGGTAATCATTAGGATACGGGGCTTGGAGCGGGCCTTGCGAATCTGGTCGGGGATGATGGTGACGCGCATCTTCGTCGACTCGCCGGGCTGCAGCTCCTGCTTGGGCAGCTTCACCTTCACGCCACCAGTAAACATCTGCAGCGAGGTGATGCGCAGCGTCGACTGCCCCATGTTGGTCATGATGATGGTGCCCTGCTTGTGATGGGCATCGAGGTTGAGCGCTTGTGCAGACAGATGCAGCTGCGGCGCCTGCTCGCGGTTCTGCCCCTCAAACTGCGACATGTCGGGCAAGAGCACCACGCTGACGGGAATCTCCGTTTCGTTGCTGATTTTCTCGCCCAAACGCTTGGCCAGATAGATAGGAACCTGCGACAGACCATACTGGTGCACCTCCTCCGAGTTCAGCGTCAGGATGATTTTGCCGCTGCGGTTGGGTTCCAGTGTCTCGGGCATGGCCAAAGCATGCAGATAGGTAGGCAGGTGCAACATGTTGGGGGTCATGTCGCGGTCGGTATTGTTCATCAGGTTGATTTCCACCTCGCGGGTCTCGCCCTTCTTCACGTCGTCGAACTCCAGGTTGTTCACGCTGGCCAGCAGACCGTCCATGTCGTAGGGATAGCGCTTGGAGTAGTCCACCACGTCGGCCAGCACCACGCCCTTCATCTTCAACCAGACGGGTTCGCGAGTGGCGTTGCTGTGGATGGCCACCTGCTTGGTGTAGTGCCCCAGCATGCGAGCGTCGTAGGTGAGCGAGATGGTGAAGCGCTCGCCAGGAGCCACTGTCTTGGGGCCGTCGACGGTGGTGCAGCCGCAGTCGGTCTGCAGCTTTTCAATAATCATGGGTTTCGTGCTCTTGTTGCGCAATTCAAAGGTGGCGGTCACGGGCACGTCGAAGCCCGTCTTGCCCATGTCGATGGTCTGCTTGTTGATGGTGAGCTTCTGCGCCACTGCGGGGTTCACGAACAATGAACAGTGCATGATGAACAACGCCGCGAGCATCATCCACCTCGAACAATTACTATTTTTCAATTTACAATCTGCTTTCATTTATCATTATTCATTAGCGAAGCGGAGCGGCTGAGCGCACGGTAACGCCCTTGGTGGTGCCTCGGAATTCAGGACTGTAGGCGCACTGCACGGTGCACGAACCTGTTTCGTAGGTTCCAGCACGGTCGATGTAGTATTCAGTAGTGATGATGTGGCGTCCCTTCGACAGCAGGTCGAAGAAGTAGCTGGTGCTGTTGTCCTTCGGTGCGCAGTAGTAGCCACCGCGCCAGTCGTAGCCGCTCAGCTGCTTCACGGGTTCCATGCAGGCGGCACGCTTGTCGACGAGTTGCACGAAATCGTAGTCGCGGTCGGCCTCGATGGTGAGGCGCACGGTGATGCGGTCGCCCACTTTGAGCGTAAAGGATGGAGCGTTGAGATTGACGACTTGACCGTTCATCATCACCTCACGCTTCACGCTCAATCCGCTAGCCTGGTCGGCAATGTCCTTAGAGGGTTGTGTGAACTGGGCATAGACGGCGCCCCACGAGGTGCCCGTAGAGGTCTTCTCGGCGGTGAAAGCCTTCTGACCATTGTAGGATTGTGCGGTCTTCACATAGCCGATGCCGGCGGTGGCGGCACTGGTGCTGAGGGGCTTGCCATCGATGGCGAGCACGGTCTTCGGCTGGGGTGCCAGTGCCTGACTGTTGCCGTCGAGGAAGGCGTAGATGGCATCGACGCTGTTCAGCGGGGTGTCCCAGGCCTGGGTGCGCTTCTGCTGCAGCAGCCAGCGTTGCATCTCGGCGATGGTCACGGTGTCTTGCGGCGTCAGTCGCTTCAGGGCTTCGATGGCAGCCACCTGTGTGGGAATCTTATAATCGCGCCAAGAATAGGAAGCGCGCTGCGTGTCGTAATAGCGACCCATGTCCTCCTTGTACACCGTCCATTCCTTCAGGCTCTTGATGTAGTTCTTGTCCTTCAGGATGATGGCCGAGAGTGCCTTCTCCAGGATGGTTTGGTTCTTGATGTCTTTCTTCAGCAGTTTGATGAGGTAGGCGTTGGCCTCGTTCACCTTCGCGGGCAGCTTGCGGCCATCGAGGGCGCAGATGTAGAGCCACTGCAAGGCGCGGTGACTGGGGAAGTATGGCTTCACGCCCCTCTTCTCTGCTTTCTTCATCTCGTCGACCAGCTCCACGATGTCGTCGCCCATGAAGTCGAAGGCTTTGTTGAGCATCCCCTTCGTTTCGTCCTGCTGACTGGTCAGGACATTCAGACGAACCAGTATCTCGCTGATGGCGGTGGTCATGTAGGCAGAGCCTTTCATGCCGGGCCACCAACTCCACGAGCCGTCGTAGTTCTGCAACTTCTTCAGCTTGTCAATGGCCGACGAGAGCCGCACGTCGATCGTGTTGGCATCGAAGAAGTCGGCCAACCGCTGTTTCTGTTCCTCCTCGCGGTCGGCATCCATCACCCACGGCGTCTCGTTGAGCAACAGGTCTTTCAGTTCCTGGTCTTTTTGGAGTGAAGACTGGAGACTGGAGAGCGAAGCGTCCTCCTGTTTCCATTGCTCGAAGACATGCTTGGCCGTCGGGTTCTGCTGCAGGATGTGGCGCCCGATGCTGTTGGCATAGAGCGATGTGGCCTGACAGACGGCGCAGTCGTCGTTAGGATGCCCCACCGTGGGCAGCGCCTGAATCATCAGCCACGCAGGATTGTTGGTGTACTCCACGGTGAGCTTGGCCTGCGGGTCGTCGACAGGAATGAGGCGCTTCAGGTCGATGTTCTTCGTGCCCGGTGCAATCTGCGTGAAGGGCACGGTGACGGTAACGCGCTCCGTGTTGGGCAGCACGGCCAGATAGTGCTGTTCGCCGTCACTCTGTTTGGGCGTGTTGATGCTGGCACGGGCGATGAGCAGCGAGTGTTGCGACAGCTGTGGCGAAGAGGGATTGACGGTGAAGCTGACACTGCTGGTGGAGTTTTCCTTCAGGCTCACCTGCTGTTTCTGTTCCATGAGCACCTGTTCCGTCTCGGGGTCGAGCAACTGCAGGGTGGCAGTGCCACTCAGGGGCTGGTCGCTCATGTTGATGATGCGGGCGCTGATGGTTCCCTCGTCGCCTTGGCGCAGGAAGCGTGGCATGTTGGGCTGAATCATCACGTCTTTGCTGGCCACAGCCTCGCCCTCAATCTGTCCGTACATCATGTCCTCCGTGTGGGCCACGCCGAGGAAGTGCCAGGTGGTGAGACTTTCGGGCAGGGTGAATTTCATCTTGACGATGCCCGCCGAGTCGGCCAGTAGCTGTGGCATGAAGAAAGCGGTCTCCTGCAGGTTCTCGCGCAGCTGCATCTCGGCCGGTTGCTGGCCCTCTCCCCCCAAATCTTGAAGTTTGTAATGGACAATATCCAATCCCGCGATTCGACCCTGCAGGGCCTCGTCCACGGTTTCCACATCTATGCCTGTAAACTCTTTCATATCAATCATTGCATCATTTGCGACGACAGCTCGTTGGGGAACGGGCAATCCTGCGCCCATTAGCCTTTTTGACGCACCTCGCAGCCTGATTGAACGGTAATAGTTGGGGAACACATCGGTATCGAAGTGGCTGAAATTCAATTCATACGGCGTCTCCCATAGGTTTCTGCTTTGGCCGTAGAAGAACAATCTTAGAGACCTAAAACTTTCTACCCAACCCGTGCTGGGCAGCGGATTCCAAACGTATGGCATGAGGTTCCAAGGGCGAGGGTCGGCCAACTGGTCGAGGCTCTTGTCGTAGAGGGTAGCCATGAACTGAGCTGCCTTGTCGAGCCGCTCGCCGTTGGCATCGGTGATGCTGAGCGTCCATTCCTCCTGTTGGCCGGGGGTGAGGCGGTCGCGGAAGGTTTGCCATTTCAGCTTCAGCTGCTTGTCGGGCATGGGCCTACTGATGCCGAAATTGCTCGAGTGCATCTTGCCATCCTTCATCCAGGCGTAGGAGAGCCACAGCCCGTTGCCATATTCGTCCTTATACTTCAGCTTGCGGTTGATCAGTTCATTCGAGAGTTTGGCTGTGCCTCTCTCCAATTCCTTGTGGCCGGCGAAAAGGCTGTAGACCACATAGACATTCTTATCCGACGAGCCCACCTGCACGGTGACGGGGCCGCCATCGCTGGGGAACGTGGTGCCGCTGCTAAAGAACCACTCGCGTGTGTCGGCGGCGGGACGTTTGTCGTCGAGCGAAAACATGGTGAACGCCATCTCCAGCAGGTCGGTGCTGTAGGCAGCGCCTATGGTTTCGGCATGCAGCTTGTAGCGTCCGCTCTTCAGCTTGGGCAGGTCGGTGGGCGTATTGGTGTCGGCGGTCAGCCATTTGGTGACGGCGGTGCCATTCTCGTTCTCAATGCGATAGCGCACCTGGGCGTCGATGTCGGCCCCTGCGGCGTTACGCAGGTGAAGGGTCATCTTCGAGGGCTTCTCGATGAGCACTTTCTCGTTGAGCTCCGCACTCAGCGCCGTCTCCCTGTTGCCCAGGGGCAGCGACAACTGTCCCTGATGGCTCTCGCCAGCTTGGTCGGTGACGTCGGCGGTGAGCACGAATTGATAGAACATGGGATATTTCGTCTTGGGCAACACCATTGGAACATCCACTGCAAACTGTCCCTGGTCGTCGGTTTCCATCTCTCCAACGGCCATCACCTTTTCATCGCTGCTGGAGCCTACGACGCCAGCATCCCAGTAGCGCGAGTACCCCCACCACCAGTAGGCGTGGCGGCGCACCACCTTGTATTTCACGGTGGCTCCCTGCACGGGCACGCCGGCATAGCTGCGTGCCGTAGCATGCACGGTCAGGGTGTCGCCGTCCTTGTAGTCCTCCTTCACTTGGGGGATGTCCACCTCAAAGGTAGGACGTTTGTATTCCTCAACCCGGAAGTTGAGGATTCGGTCGTTGACCGTCAGACGGTAGCGACCCGTCAAGCCCTGGGAGGGAAGGGTGAACTGTGTGGTGGCTGTGCCAAAGCGGTCGGTGATGACCATCTGCTCACCCACGGTCTCGCCATTGGCGTCTTCCAGTTCAAAGGTCACTACCTTATCACTCATCACCTTGTGGTCGATGCCATTCACCAAACTGTAGACCACGGCAGCTGCCTGCACCGTCTGTCCCGGACGGTAGATGGCGCGATCGGTGAAAATGACCGTTCGCTCCTTATGAACGATGTCGCCATCAAAATTGTACTTGCCCCAAAGGTTCGTCGGGGGGCAGTAATTGTCGGTAGCGGTGTAGGGGCGCAGACGCAGGTTCTGCTCCCTTTCGTCTCTTTGCAATGTGCATTCGCCCTTGGCATCACTGGTGAGCATGGTGGTCTTGAGGTCGTTGCCATAGCCCTGCGTCACCTTCACCGTGCCACCGCCGACGGGCTGGCCAGTGGTGGCGTTCACCATCACAATGCGACTCTTGTTGCCGGGCTCGTTGAGTATCATTATGCGCACGTCGCTGACGTAGATCACCTGGCGGCTCACCTGCGAAGTGGGCTGGCTTTCCATTTCCACCAAGTAGATGCCCACGGGCAGCGGAGGCAGGGCGATGGAGTCTTCGAACAGCTCGTATGGCGGACGCTCGTCGAACGATTTGGTTCGCGTCAGCTCGGGCAGGGCGGTCAACAGGGGCTTCACCATCTTGTAGCCTTCCTCGTAGTTCACGCTCAGGTTGGTCTCGCCGTCGGCTTTTATGCGATACAGCTTCATGGTGAGGCTGTTAATGTTGCGCAAGTTGTTCATCTTCAGCATCAGCTCACGCTGGGGGATGAGCAAGGCTTCTTCGCCATTGTAGTTATACTGGGTGGTGGTCATGGCATTCAGGCTGTTGCGCAGCGTGTTGATACCCTTCCACTTCCCCCAGCGCTGCAGGGCCTCGTTCAGGTATTCCCACTTCTGCTGGGGCGTGGCGTCGGTCTTCAGCTCCATGAACTTGTAGCGCTTGATGACGGCTTCGCCACATTCCGGCAAATCCTGATACTTGTCGATGAGGGCATCGAGACGCTGCAGATAGGGCGAGTTGTCGAAAGGCTCCATCTCCTCGGGCCATTCGCTATCCATCTGCCACAGCTTGGCCAACAGGGTGGCGGGGCGGTTGTCGGTGTGCTCATAATAGTCGCACAGCGGACCGTAGGTCTGGGTGTGACGACTGATAAGGCTCAGCAGGTTATGGTCGAAGTATTGGCTGTCACGCTCCTTCACCACAAAGGGCTCGTAGTCGGTGGCTTTCACCTGCGCCAGCTCGGCGGGATGGGCCATGGCCAAGCGATAGTAGTCGAGGCCTATCTCCTTGTGACGGTCCTCATCGAGCCAGCTGTTCTGCTGGTAGATATATCCCAAGACGCAGTAGTAGATGGCCTGCAGGGGCACGTCGCCCTCCACCTCTACAACACGCTGTTTCAGCCTTTCCACCGCTGGCTTCAGCGAGTCGGGGGCAACGCTGCAAACGGAGCGCGCACGTTGCAGCTCGGCTTTCAGCAACTGGCCGTAGGCCTGCTCGGCCAGGGCTTTCTGTTCTATCTGGCTCAGCACCTTTTGCTCCGTCTGGGGCAGGTCTTGCTCTTGGGCTGTCTCCACCTGCTTCCACAAACTCTTATATGTGGGGGTCTGGCCCGATAGGTTGAAAGGGAATGTCATAAGCGCTATGAGTGCAAAGAAGATTTTTTTCATGTTATTATTTGTAATTATGAATATGCAAAGATAGGCAATTCCTTTCACATGGGCAAAACTAAAGACTCAATTATTATAATATTTAACTAAAAATGTACGCGCAAGGGAGGAAGATGGCCGCACGGAAAATTTTGGCGTACGACTTTTTTTAAAAAGTCAACGATTTTTTGAAAAAAGTCGTACGAGATTTTTTCAAGGGTCGCGCTCCCAGTTTTTACCACCCACATCTTGCTACTTTTTTCGTATCCTTCGGGGAAGCCGCGCACGCCATTTTGTCGGGGCAATATGCCATTTTGTCGGCTATCACGGCTGCGGCACGCCTTTTGAAGCTTTTTGTGTAGAAAAATAACTATAAAAGAAAGGAGATAATAACCATGACATTAGACAAGTTTACCATCAAGGCGCAGGAAACGGTGCAACAGGCCGTGAACCTGGCCCGACAGAACGGACAGCAGTCCATAGAGCCGGTGCACCTCATGGCGGCGCTGCTCGACAAGGCCCGCGACATCACGGGATTTGTCTTTCAGAAGCTGGGCATGAACGCTCAGCAAATTGCCATGCTCTGCCAGCAGGAGATGCAGCACCTGGCTCGCGTGCAGGGCGGCGAGCCCTACCTGAGCAGCGACGCCAACAAGGTGCTGGTGCGGGCGCAGGAGATAGCCCAGCAGATGGGCGATGAGTTTGTTTCCTGTGAGCCCATATTATTGGCGCTCCTCGAAGTGAACAGCACCGTGAGCCGCATCTTGAAAGACGCTGGTGCCAACGAGCGCGACCTGCGACAGGCCATCCTGGAACTGCGACAGGGACAGAAGGTGCAGAGCCAAAGTGCCGACGACAACTACCAATCGCTGGAGAAGTATGCTAAGAACTTGGTGAGCCTGGCACGCGCCGGGAAGCTCGACCCCGTCATCGGCCGCGACGACGAGATTCGCCGTCTGCTGCAAATCCTCTCACGCCGAACAAAGAACAACCCCATCCTCATAGGCGAGCCGGGAACAGGTAAGACCGCCATCGTGGAGGGACTGGCAGGGCGTATCGTGCGCGGCGACGTGCCCGAGAACCTGAAGGACAAGCAGGTGTACTCGCTCGACATGGGTGCACTGGTGGCTGGCGCCAAGTACAAGGGCGAGTTTGAGGAGCGCCTGAAGAGTGTCATCAACGAGGTGACGAAGAGCGACGGACGCATCATCCTCTTCATCGACGAGATCCACACCCTCGTGGGAGCCGGCGGAGGCGAAGGGGCCATGGACGCCGCCAACATTCTGAAGCCGGCACTGGCTCGAGGTGAGCTGCGCGCCATCGGCGCCACCACGCTGAACGAATATCAGAAATATTTCGAGAAGGACAAGGCACTCGAAAGGCGATTCCAGACGGTGATGGTCGACGAGCCCGACGAGCTGAGCGCCATCTCTATCCTGCGAGGACTGAAAGAGCGCTACGAGAACCACCACAAGGTGCGCATACAGGACGATGCCTGCATCGCTGCCGTGCAACTCTCAGAGCGATACATCACCCAGCGTTTCCTGCCCGACAAGGCCATTGACCTCATGGACGAGGCTGCCGCCAAGCTGCGCATGGAACGCGACAGCGTGCCCGAAGAGCTGGACGAAATCACCCGCCGCCTGGCGCAGTTGGAAATAGAGCGCGAGAGCATCAAGCGCGAATCCCCTACCCAACCTACCTCACCTACCCCACCTACTCCACCTACCCAACCTACAAAACTCCAACTCCTCGACAAGGAAATCGCCGCCCTGCGCGAGCAGGAAACGCAGTTCCGCGCCCGCTGGGAGGGTGAGCGACAGCTCATCAACACCATCCAGCAGGACAAGCAGGAGATGGAAAACCTGAAGATAGAGGCAGAACGCGCAGAGCGCGAGGGCAACTATGGACGGGTGGCCGAAATACGCTACGGAAAGATGAAGGAGCTGGAGGCGCACATCGCCACCATCCAGCATCAGCTGGACAGCTCCGGACAATCCGGAGAATCAGGAAACTCCGCCTCTCGCTTGGTGCGCGAGGAGGTCACCGCCGACGACATTGCCGAGGTGGTGTCGCGCTGGACGGGCATACCCGTGAGCCGCATGATGCAGAGCGAACGCGAAAAGCTGCTCCACCTGGAGGAAGAGCTGCACCATCGCGTCATCGGACAAGACGAGGCCATCAGCGCCGTGAGCGATGCGGTGCGACGCAGCCGCGCTGGATTGCAAGACCCCAAGCGCCCCATCGCCAGCTTCATCTTCATGGGAACAACAGGCGTAGGAAAGACCGAGCTGGCCAAGGCGCTGGCCGAATACCTCTTCAACGACGAACAGATGATGACGCGCATCGACATGAGCGAGTATCAAGAGAAGCACACCGTGTCAAGGCTCATCGGCGCACCTCCGGGATACGTGGGATACGACGAGGGCGGACAGCTCACAGAGGCCGTCAGGCGCAAGCCCTACAGCGTCATCCTCTTCGACGAGATAGAGAAGGCCCACCCCGACGTGTTCAACATCCTGCTGCAGGTGCTCGACGACGGACGACTGACCGACAACAAGGGACGTACCGCCGACTTCAAGAACACCATCATCATCATGACCAGCAACGCCACACGCGAACAGCTCCGCATGGTGATGCGCCCGGAGTTCCTGAACCGCATCGACGAGATCATCACCTTCCAGCAGCTCAACGAGCAAGAGATTGAGCAGGTGGTGCGCCTGCAACTGACTCGCGTGCAAAAGATGCTGCAGCCACAGGGCTTCACCCTCCAAGTCACCGACCACGCCGTAAGCTGGCTGGCCCGCGAAGGTTACGACCCCGACATGGGCGCACGCCCCGTGAAACGCGCCATTCAGCACCATGTACTCAACGAGCTGAGCCGACGCCTCCTGGCGGGCGAGGTGACCCGCGAACACCCCATCGTCATCGACGAGTTCGGCGATGGTCTCGTGTTCCACAACTAAGCGAATCAACTACGCAAACGCACGTAGGAAAGGGTTTTTGCCTTTCTTACGTGCGTTTGCGTATAAATGACTCTTAAAAAAAGACCTATAGGTCATTTTGCAGGCTGAGACACGCCCACAACGCCCATAAACACTGGCGTTGTGGGCATTTCAACTTTTTGAGGCCCAAAATCCACCTGCAAATCTTCTCTATAGGTCATTTTGCAGGCTAAGACTTGCCCA
>JAFZSR010000041.1 GCA_017619275.1 Prevotella sp.
CACTCGGCGTTGCGCGGGATGCTCGGTCACGCAGAAGTTCATCATCCACCGCGTATAGGCCCGCAGCTCGTAGTAGCCGCTGTAGAGCGAGTCGGTGAGGTTGAACGACCCCTGACCGTGACCGTCGGCGCTCACCACCACGGTCTGCCGCTCCACCAACATGCCGTCGGGCGACACCAGCTCCACGTAGAGCAGGCGGCTCATGTCGGTGTAGGCATTGTCGTCGGCGCGCACCACGTAGGCCTTGTACCAGATGTCGTCGCCCTTGTAGTAGCAGTTGTTGTCGAGGTGCAGATATACTTTCTCCTGCACGGGTGCATCGCCCAGCTGCTGCTCTATGCGCGTCAGCTGGTCTTGTGCCTGTGCCGATAGTGGAGCCGTGGCCATCGCGGCCAGCAGCATCATGGTTGCCAACAGATTTTTCATAATGTTTGCAAAGCTACAAAAAAATGCCAACCCCACAAAACAATTTCGGAAAATTAACCTTTTGGGGGGAGGAAAGAAATCCTTCTTTGGTTGGTGTTTGGAAAGAAATTATGGGAGATTAAGGGAAATTCCTGATTCCAGCCGAGCGGAAACTTATTTTTTTGAAACGAATTCCCCTAATCGATTCTAATTTTTCTAATGTTTTTTTTATTCACGTCGACAGTCCATATAGTCCTATGAGTCCGTAGACCTAAAAACCGTGTCGAAAAATCTATAAATCATGACGTAAAACAAACAATTTGACTTTAGTCTACGGAAAATATTATTGTCTACGGACTTTTAGGACTTAAAGGACAGTCCTTATAGTCCTATGAGTCCGTAGACAATAATAATCCTTAGGGTACCACGACCTTGCGGCCACCATTCACGTATATGCCGCTCCTCGTGGGCTTGATGCTCAGTCGGCGACCGCTCATGTCGTACCACGCGCCAGCCTTATCCGTGAAATCTGTGTAAGCTATGGTCGTTATTCCCGTGGCATCGCCCTCACCGAAATTCAGCACGAAGCGGCTGAGAGGGTTGCCCATCGTGAGGCCGTTCTTCAGCTGGAAGTAGGCGCGGCAGGCGTTGATGGTGGAAGCCTCGGAACCGTCGGGGTAGTAGAGGGTGCTGCCGCTGCCGAGGAAGAGGACATCCTTGTGTGCCGTTCCTGCGTCATAGACCACGGGCGAGGTGGTGCCGATGAAGTCGGCGTAGTCGGTAGAGACGTTGGCGGTGGCATCGCTGATAGTGACATTGGTGAACATCGGGTTCTCGAGGTCTGTTAAGTTGGGGTCGGAAGGATTGCTCTTCGACCACCTGATGATATAGGGCTTGCCGGCAATAAGTTCCGTGACGGCACCCTTGTCGGTGAAGTTTAGTGTCAGTTCGCCAGTGGCGCTGTTGAAGCTGCTGCTGCTCAGTGTGCGCACATCGACGTTGTCGCCGTCGAGCACGCTACCGCTGATGGTCAGCGGGAACGGCAGGCACAGCGTGTTCCAGTCACCGTTCTTGTAGAGCGTGCGGTCTTGGAGGCAGGCGACGACGATGGTCTTGCCATTGTTGTCGTTGATGATAGTGCTGTTATCGAAGTTGTCGGCGAGAATGAAGGGAATAGCGGCCAGCGGGACGCGGACGTATACCGGTTCTGCGCATATCTGGACGACGACCTGGTAGACCTCCTCGCCGGCCGCGGTGTAGGAGGCAGGGGTCAAATCATACAGGCTCACCTCGTCCGTTTCGAACGCCTCTGTCGCGCCGCAACCCTCTTCCTGGCAGACGCACTCGCCTGTCGCTGCGGTACGTTCGTCGTTCAGCACGACGGTAGCTTCATCCACCAGGAAATAGTGCCCGGAAGCCGGCAGCGTGTTGCCCCAGTCAATAACAGAGTTACACTCTTCGCAGAAGGTCCTGCCGGAGAAGCCGTCCTTGGTACAGGTCGCCGGAAGGTCTTCGAGAGGCTCCGCGTTATGCTCGTGCCATGAGGTTACGACATTTGTACCGCCTTCGTTACCCTTGTTGACGCCCATGTAGCCATATTCGCACATAGCCTCAGAGTCACACTGGACTACGGGAGAGGAGAAGTATCCGACTGTGCCGTCGGTGAAAGTGACACAACCGGCCTTGGTGAATACCTGAATATCCATCGGATATACGCACTTCTTAGTGGTGATGATCCAGGTGGAATTCTTACCGAGAGCGTTGTGCGGATACCATGTGCGTATGGGAATAGAAGCGATCACAGCCTCGCCTGCCGCGCTTACGTCCCCGGTACGGGTAACCGTAATGTTGACGATGCCCTTATCGTAAGACTCAAGAGAAGCAGAAGCGGTAAAGCCGTCAGCTGCCTCAATACCATCGAGTTCCCAGTCGTTGACGTTGTTGACTTTGAGCGTTGTTAAGACAGATTCCACTTCAGAAATATCGGTAGCAACGATATCGATGTAATACAGAGAACCGACAAATGCAGAGGTCAGCTCGGTATCGCGTGCAACGACCTTGATGGTATTGAGATCTGCGCTGCCGTTGACAATAAAGGTTTTTGTCAAATGCGAGGCGTTACCGGAATTATCGGCAGCCTCAAAGGTGACGGTATGCGTACCGTTGGCAAGGTCGATCTCATCAATGGAAAGCTTACCGTTGCTGAATGTTGAGGGAACCTCGTTGCCGTCGATCTTAACGATAACGGAGTTTGCGTCAAGACCTGTAGCGTTGGCCTTTGTTGTGTTGTCAGCAACGGTCACGCCAAACGCAACACCGTTTGACGGGATCGTTACGTTGTCGTTCCCAAAAGCTGCATCGGAAGCACCGGCATAAGCATAAGTCGGGTCGGCGAACACGGGCGCCTCACGATCGGGACCAATCGGGGAATAGTCAACGGTGATGTCGTCGATATAGAGGGTCACGTGGCTGTTAAAAGACTTGAACTGCTTGTCGGGATCTTTCCATGCACTGGCATGGATATACAGCTGCATAACGTCGCCGTAGAGTTCGGAGGTTTTGCCGTTCTTGGTGATGCTGTTGTTGATTTTGGTATTCTGGAGTCTCAGGCAGACCCAGTCACTGTAATTGCTGAGATCGAAGTAATAATAGTACCATCCGTCGGTACCGAGACCGTCTCTGTAGGGCAATAACGTACCCATCGCGCTGGTGATACGTTCATAAGCAGAGGTATGATTCTTCTTACCGCCGATGGTGTAGCGAACGTCCAGACCGCGTACATCGACCTCGTCCGGGATATAGATCCACATACCGAGACCGGCAGCGCCTGTGATGTCGACAAAGTCTTCTTCAGCGCCGCGCTGCCTGACGTTGTCTTCATCATACGTAAAGCCGTGCTCCTTAATATCATCCCAATTGTAGCACATCAGCGAATAGATATACTCCTCATAGTAGGTGAGCTGGGAGAAGTCCATATCATACGCCATCGCATAGTCGCCGGAGTGAACCTTACCGTCATCAGCGGTAACAGGCCTACAGGTGGTGACAACGCCCGCATTGTAGCCGTCATAGCCGGACCATCTTGCGGTCTGGTGATTATCTGCCTCATCCTCAAAATCAAAGAGGACCCGGGGCTCCGGTGCAATTGCAGCCGTGGCGCTGATGATGACATCCCCATCAGGCATTTCGAAGGAGTAGGTAAAATCTTCTTCAATATCAGCAGCATGGTTCTCACCATTCACCATCAAGGTTTCGATGACAAAACCTTCATTGGCGACAATGCTCAGCATCACTTGTGCACCTTCTTCTACGTCAATCGTGCCGTCGCTTTCCATTTTCATTTCATCGTTCACGAAGGTAATTAATTCAAGGTTTTCAAACGGCTCAACGGTCAAAGTGTAAGTGGTGGGCTGGTCATCCCCCTCATCATCCCCATTATCATCACCACCATCATCCCAGGCAGGCTGATTGCCTTCTTCTCCATGACTGGGCAGAATGGGCACTCCTCCTCCTCCCCTCGTAGGACTGTGCTTGACATCAGCGAGGGTGTTCGTCTTCGTGTTCTCGTCCTGAGCAAACACAATCTTGAAGCGCGATGCGTCGTCGGTGGTGGTGGCCTCGAAAGTGTAGCTTGGTGTCTTCAGCAGGTCGATGTCGCTGCCTGTCTTGCTGTCGATGAG
Organism: Prevotella sp.; assembly: GCA_017619275.1. Lineage (GTDB taxonomy): Bacteria > Bacteroidota > Bacteroidia > Bacteroidales > Bacteroidaceae > Prevotella. Next base: position 4,086 of record JAFZSR010000041.1, read on the forward strand.
GTGCAGGTAGTCGAAGCTGACGCCCTCGGCGCTGAGGCTCAGGGTATAGGAGCCGTTGGCGTCGGCCTTGAAGTTGACGGGCATCTCGCCCATGCCTTTGCTGCGCACCACGGCATAGTCCTTGCCGTCCATCGGGATGTAGACCTGGGTATGGTTCGGGTTGAGCTGGAACTTGGGCAGCATACGGCCTTCGCCGAAGCGGACGATGACGCGGTCGATGGTCGTTGAGCCGGGCGAAACGCTGCCCCGGCTGAGGTTGAGGGCAAGGCCGGTGCCTCTGGAACTTGACTCTTCTGTGCTGAAGGTCAGGGTTTCACCATCTTCATCAGCGATGACAAAGATGCCTTCCTTAGGTTGGATGGCACCATGTTGTGGCTCTGCCATGATTTCTGAACCGTCATCATTCATCACATAGAAGTCTCGATCGATGTAAGCGGTCTCGCTAAAGGGGTTGCCCACGAGGTTCCAGCCGGGGAATGGTACGGTATCGTCATAGTCCAGTGTGACTGTGCCATCGCCGTCATAAGGATTTCCAATGAAGGTGAGGGTGATATCATTACTATTGGCATAGAGGTAGCCCCTGCCGCGTTCGAGTTGAAATGGTTCATCTTTGTAGTTGCGCCATTCCTCACCAATTATGGACTGGTCGAAGGAATAGAGGTCGTAGTCGTCCGAAAGAAGATTTTCGACATCCTGGGGATAAACTTCTTCTTCTCCGATTGGGAAAGCGATAAGGTACCAGCCACCTTCGCCTACACCGTAGCCAGTGATGTCCTTCGTTAAGCCCTCACTAGTGCGTCGAGGGGGTGTCTGAGACGTTGCCCCTCCTACGAAGGTGAACAAAAAGAGTGTGAGGAACAAAAGTCTGCTCACAGCGCTTCGGTGGCTCAGGGCCAGGAGCCAAGGGTTGTTGTTGCTTACTTTACTTTTCATGTCGTATGTTTTTTGAGTTTAATGGTCTGATGATGTTCCTTTGCTGTGGTGTCGGCAATTTGGTGCAAAGTTACGCTTTTTCTGAGAAAATGCCAAATGATTCAGCAACTTTTTCACCCCAAAATACAACCCCTATGCGCAGCTTGTAGAGAGTCGAGCATTGATGGGTATAACTCTTCCAAACGGGAAAGGCAGAATTAACGGAAAAACGGAAGTCTACAGGAACCCACCCCCAGCCCCTTCCGTACGGGAGGGGAGCTTATATAGTTTTGTTGCGGAAGGGTCTAACCAAGCTCCCCTCCCGTACGGGAGGGGTTGGGGGTGGGTTCCTGATGGTGGGTTCCTGTAGAGTTAGAAGTTCTTGCGGACGCCCTGCCATTCTGGGAATTTCATTTTCAGGTATTCGTCGTCGAGGAAGAGGGCGGCCTGACCGACGCGGCCCTTGAGCTGCCAGTCGAGCCACTTCACCACGGCCTTGGCATAGTTGCCGCCGTACTTCTCGTAGTAGGTGCCGCTGTGGCCGTCCTTCGAGTTGAGCATCACCACGGGGATGTTGTCAGCTATGCGCTCGTAGTCCTTCTGCGCGTTGGCGTAGGCGATGTCGGCCGGGCCGCCAATCATGTAGAACATCGGTTGGTGGAGGTTCTTCAGCGACTCTTTTGTCGAGCCCATCATCTCCATGTCGCCGATGCCGGAGTTCAGCATCACGCAGGTCTTGATGCGCGGGTCGTAGGCCACGCCCAGCACCTGTGCGCCTCCGCACGACTGTCCCATGGCTGCCACGTGGTCGAGGGCGAGGCAGTGGTAGTATTCCGAGGCGGGTGTGGCATTCTGCTCCGTCAGCCAGTCGAGCACCTCGAGCAGCATCTTCGGATAGGTGCGGAAGGGGGGTGTCTCGGGCTGCTTCTTCTTGTTCTTCTTCGCGGCTTTGGCGGCCTGTTCGCGCTGCTTGGCCTGCTCCTCTTGTCGGGCCTTGATCTCTTCGGGCGTCAGGGGGAGGATCTTCTCGCCGTTGGCCATGATGACCTCGCCCTTGGTTTCGGGATAGGCCGAGCGGAGCACGCCCTTCCACTGCGCCATCACATCAGCCTCGTCGTAGGGGCCAATGGCAGCGGCCACATAGCCGTAGGAGGCCACCTCGCTCAAGAGCAGGCGCATCTCCACGTTGTTGTTGAAGCAGGCGCCGTTGGCATAGACAATCACGGGCAGGGCGCCCTGCTGGGCCACCACCGCCTTCAGATTCTGCGGACGATAGACCGTGAAGCCGGGGCAGGAGGCGTCGCCCACCACTTCCGACTTGAACGGCCCGGTGCCGCCTTCTTCCACCACTTGCCGTTGGGCTGTCTGGGCATTCATCTGCCCCATGCATGCAGCGAACAGTATCGCTGAGAGAAAAAATCTTTTCATAGGTATAGTTTTTTTGTTTTTGGGGGGAGTTAGGGGGAGTTAAAGGGGAGTTATCGCGGTCTTCGACCGCTTGGGAGTTAACTCCCCATCTCCTTCATTCATACTTAATCCCATGCTCCAGGGCGAAATCTTCCATAATCTTCAGATAGCCACCAGGGCCGAAGGCTTCGGGCTGGTCGAAGTTTTTCACCCGCCATGCGCCGTCCTCCATGTCGAGTTCCAGCCGCATAAAACCGTTCTCCTCGTCGGCACCCTTGAATTTCACCTGTGCCTGAGCCATGTTGCCCGTGAGCAGGTCGACTGATATGTTGGCAATCTTCAGGGGCGTGCCCATGCCAGCGAAGAAGCGGTAGGCCTCTTCATCGCCATAAAACACGCTTTCGCCCTCTACGTCCTCAAGGGCTTTATTGATGGCGTCGCGCACACTGAGGTAATAGCTGGTGCAAAACTCGTTTTCGAGCTGACGGATGTTGATGATGCCGTTCTTGTCCATGTCGTTCAGCCGGTCGTACATCTTCCTGACCTGCTCCTCCACGGCCTCCTCTGTCCATAGTTCGGCGGGCGCCGTTTCCATTTCACCACTGGCTTCTTCCACCTGCTCGGGTTGGTCGCTCGAAGCGGGGCGGGCGGCTTCCTTGTTTCCACACGACACCATTGCGACTGCTACAGCTGCAATGGCAAAAGAAAATAGTAATTTTTTCATTTTGGTATTAATAATATAGTTGAATATTAGTCTTTTTGGGGGAGTTAGGGGGGAGTTAAAGGGGAGTTATCGCGGTCTTCGACCGCTTGGGAGTTAAAGGACGATAGTTTTGCTATTACCGACTTCACTCCTGTTGGGAATGTTCAAGGGAAAAGTCTATCGTCCTTTAACTCCCCCTTAACTCCCCTATAACTCCCTTTAACTCCCCAAAAACACCTCACTTTCCAATAACATATGTATTAAACGAGTGGGGGGCGGCAGCAATGTTCAGATACTGGCCTTTCACCTTAACGCTCAGACGGGCATCGGCATCGGTGAAGTTGCCCACCGTGACGATAATCTGCTGGCCGTTGCGGAATACGACGACGGGCGTGGTGCGATAGTCGCGACCGGCGTAGGCAATCATCTCTGTGCCGGGGGCTACGAACTGACAGAAATGCTTGTAGGCGTAGTACTCGGCGGTGTAGCGCTTCTGGCGCGTCTTGCTGTCGACCTGAATGAGGGCGTTCTGCGTCCAGCCCCACGAGGACTGGCCCTTGTCGGCAAGGATGAAGTTCCAGTTGTAGTACTCGTCGCAGCCATTGCCAAGATTGTCGCTCAGGAGGAAGAAGGTGTGCTCGCCGGCCTTCCAGTCCATCGAGCCGTTGCCACACTCGCTCTCGCTCATCATCAAGCGCAGCTGCGGATAGCGACTCTTGAGCTGTGGCAGGTTCTCGCGGCACTCCCATTGGGTGGCGATGCCCTTCACGTTCGCCTGCAAGGTCTGGTCGTCGAGAATCTTCTGCACATAATCCAGACGGTTGGTGTTGAACGTGCCTATCCACAGCTCCACCTCGGGATGGTTCTTGCGGAGCGCAGGTGCCAGGTAGTCGTTGTTGAAGCGCAGCGTGCCTTCGGCGGTCCAGGCGCAACCGGGATAGATGGTGTAGCTGTAGGCCTCGTTCTGATACATCACCTTCGTGATGGGCAGCCCTTGCTCGGCGTAGAGGTCGATGAAACGGCAGAACATGTCGGCATAGCTCTGCAGGTAGCGCGGGTCCTGAATGAAATAGTCTTGTGTGGCCAGGCGACGGGGGAAGACGCCGTTGCTCTCGCCCATCAGCTGCATTTCGCCTGGTTTGATGGGGGCATCGTAGAGCAGATAGTCCTTCTCCTTCGGCTGGTTGTTGTAGGGACTGCTCTGCACGCAGTAGTCCTGGTTGATTTTCATCCAAGCGGGCGGACTCCACGGGCTCATGAAGAGCTGCAGGTGCGGACAGTATTTCTGTGCGGCACGGGCCAGCGGGATGATGTTGCGCTTGTCGCGCTCGATGTTGAAATACTTCAGATGGAGGTCTCCCACCACATCGTCGCACTGATACCACGAGCGGGCATAGTCGTTGGCGTTCATCGACACGCGGCCATGTGTGAACCGCAGGTCGCCGTCGCTGGCAAAGAGATTGTGCATCACCTCGTCCTGGTCGTCGCGGCTCAGCAGGTTGAAGGCGTCCCAGTCCAGTTCATTGAACGTGGTGCCCCAGGCGCGGAAGGTGGTGCCCTTCTCGGTGCCGTCAACCGTTGCCACCACCGTTCCCTCGGCTTTCGTGGACAGTGCCGCCTTTGCCGATGTCCACGGCGCCTGCTCGGTGGTGGTGTACTTCGTCACTTTCTGCGCATTCAGCGCCGTTCCCGCCAAAAGGAGGGATGAAAGAATCAAGTGTCTCATATTCATTTGCTGGTCAGTTTCCGTTTCATGTCTGTTTCTTATTGGCAAAGAAAAGTTCGCAAAAGTACGAAAAAGAATTGGATTGAGAAAGGAAAAGGCAAAAAATCTTCGCAGAAAGCTGGCCCGCTTGGGTGGGGCGATTTTCAGCGCAGGGGCTTCATGGAGAGCTTGACTTGACTGCGCTGCGACAACTCGCCGGGATTGGAGCCTGGCTCGCCTTCGGGCACGGCCATACGATGGCGGGCATAGAGCTGCTTCCAATAGCGGGGGATGCTGTCGTGGGCATCGCGGAAGGTCATGGGCACGGGGGCGAAGATGGCCTGCCCCTGCTTGTCGACAAACGACTGGAGCACCAGCTCGGAGCAGTAGATGGCGGCGTTGGTGGGGAGGAAGAGCGTGTCGTAGGGCTGGCCGAGGTATTGGCGGGCGTTGCTCACCGACTGCCGACGTGCTGCCGCTGCCACTCGCCCTCGGAAGTAGTGGCCATCCTCGCGCTGCAGCACTTCGCTGAGCGGCGTGACGACGACACCCTCGTGGGGGATGGCCTCCACCACCTGTCCATGCCCGGCGTAGATGGCCACGTGGTCGATGCTGGCGGGCGTCACCAGCGTGATGTGGTTGTCGGCATCAACCACATGAAACAACAGGTCGCCGGTGCGCAACGCCGTGGAGCACGATGCGCAGCCCAGAACAGCCGCTATGAGAAGCCTTTTCACTTTTTCGTTATTTCGCTTTCATTGCATAATGCAAATAATCAACGTCGATGAAACCGCTCTCGCCCTCGTCGTTATAGCAGAAGATGCCGATGCGGTCGCCACGATAATAACCCCACGACAGCTGATAGGTGCCCAGTTCGTGGTAGTTGTCGCCATCGGTGCTATAAGCAAAACGGCTCAGCCCGTCGAGGCCCCACGTGGACTTCAGCCAGAGGCAGTCGGTGGTGATGGCGATGCTGGTGGTGGCCTTCCCATTGTCAGTCCATTCCAGCAGGTTCTTCCCGCCTTGGCAGGTGATGCCGAGCGATGCGCTTCGGGCGGCGAAGTGGCACAAGCCAGCATGCAGACCATCGGCAGTATGGCTGATGTCGAGCTTCACCACCACCTCGTTATGCGGAGAGCGGAACGAGCGCTGGGTGAGAGTGTTGCCGGCTTGGAGCAGTTGGCCGGGCTTTAGGGGGCGGAAGGCCTTCAGGCGCAACCAGCCCGGACGCTCGCTGAGCGAGAAGTGGCTGGCACGTGGCTGGTAGTTCCATTGCCATTGGGGCGAGAGGGGGAAGGGCTGCAACGATGTTGCAGCAAAGGAGGACACGGGGACGTCGAAGTCGTCGCTACGCTGTAGGTGCAGTTGCTCGCCTGATGGTTGGAGGGGCATGGGCGCCCGCCACACCATCGTACCCAACTGGCTTGGCTGGCTGCGGTGGCCTATCATGGGCCAGCCATCGACCCACTCAACCGGAAGCAGACTCACGATGCGCCCGCTCCAGTCGCCCGAGCCGTGATGGGTGAGGAAGTACCACTTGTCGCCAGCGTCGACGATGCCGCCCTGGTTGGGTTCGTTGGCCTCGGTACAGGGCAGGAGGAGCTGGCGCTCCTCCTGAAACTTGCCATCAATCTTCTTGTCGCGCTTCGCCATCACATAGCGTCCCACGCCGTCGCGATGTTCGCTGAAGATGAGGTAATAGTAATTGCCGTGGCGGATGAGCTTGCTGGCCTCCCGGCCATTGCCCTCGTTGAGCAGAAAGGCACTGGCGCGGTCGATGCTGCGTGCGTCGTCGGCCATGCGGAAGCGGTAGGTCTTATAGCCTTCACGGAAGCAGGTGCCCACGAACCAGGCGCGCCCTTTCTCGTCCCAGATGGCGGTGCAGTCGTCCCAGCCTTGCTCCTTCAGCAAGGGCGTAAGCTGCTCCCACGGTCCGCTGGCCGCCGGGGCAGAAGTCATGAAATAGCCCTCGTCGGGGGTACCGAAGAACAGGTAGAAGCGCCCCTCGTGGTGACGCAGCGTGCCCGCCCAGATGCCTCGCCCATAGCGGTCCATCTGTTGCCACGTCATGGCGGGGCTGATTTGCGCGAGGTCGGTCACGGCGTTGCCAGCAATCTCCCAGTTCACCAAGTCGCGCGAATGGAGAACGGTCATGCCGGGCGAGAACTGCATGGTGGAGGAGATGGCGTAGTAGTCGTCGCCCACGCGTATGCAATCCAGGTCGCTATAGTCGGCGGGAATCACGGGATTGCAGTAGGTGCCGTCTGAGAGCTGCCCCCACGTCTGCCAGTCGCCCCACGTCCTTTCTTGCTTCTCCCAAAGGGTGGCTTCCTCTCCCTTTTCGAGAGAGGAGGAGGGGCTTGACACGCTCCACTCCCATACGCCTGGCACGCCCTCGGTGATGCTGACGCGCAGATAGCGGAACGCCTTGCCAATGATGTCGACATGCGGGGAGCGCTTCTGCACATCGGCATGGCCGCCACAACGGCGCCATTTTCGTCCATCGTTAGAGCCTTCCAACACGTAGGCATGCCCAGCGGTGGGACGCACAAAACAGATTTCGCTCTGGTCAATCATCACTTTCTCCCCCAAGTCAATCTGCAACCAGCTTGTCGTATCTTCCTTGACGGGCATCCAGCGCGAGCCGTTGGCTCCGTCGATGGCGAAGGCAGGGTCGAAATACTCGGTGCGCTGGCAACGGCGGTCGTTGAAGAAGCGGATCTTCTGGGGAGCCTTCGTGCTGGAGGCCGTAATGCCCACCGGTTTCAGCTCATGACGCGGTGCTGATGGTCGCAAAGCGCCCACACCGTCGAGCGTCACCCGTACTGGACGGATGGTGCCATCGTCGTTGAACTCCAGTTTGTTCACGTAGGTCTGTCGGTTGGTGCTGTTGCGGCTGAACTCCAGGAAGACAAAATAATAGTCGTCGCCATCGTTGAAGACGCTACCGTGGCCGGGGCCGAAGACGCCCTGTTCGACGCTCGTAGTCGAGACGATGTCGTGGACTGGCGTCTCGTAGGGACCCAGTGGTGACGTGCGGCTCATCTGGTAGTAGTACTCATAGTTCTCGTCGCCGCCAATGGTATAGAGATAGTAGTAGATTCCTTTGCGCTTGAAGAAGATGGGGCCTTCGCTGTACTCCTTGCGACGTGTGGAGAGGGTGGTGGCCTCGCCCAGGGTGGTCATGTCGGGTGCCAACTTGGCCACATGGCGCTGGCCCCAGAATGCGTATGCCTGCCCATCGTCATCGATGAACACCTCGGCGTCGATGCCTCCACGGTCGTCTGTCTGTAGCAGAGTGGCATCGGTGGTGTAGGGCTTGGCGAACTCATCCTTTCCCCGTGCAAGGCTGAAAGGGCCATCGGGACTATCGGCCACACCCACGTGCATGTAGCCATTCACCGTGGGATAGATGTACCAGCGCCCGTTGCGCTCCACGGCCTTGCTGGGTGCCCAATACTTTTCGTGCTCGGCCGACGGGAAATAGGTGCCGTTGAAACACCAGTGCAGAAAGTCTTTCGATTTCCACACCACGGGCGGCCCCGACGTCTCCAAGCCTCGGCCATAGCCATCGGTGGTGGCATAGCAATAGAAGGTGTCGCCGATGAGCTGTATGCTGGCATCGGCAATCATGTCGGGCACAAGGGCATGTCCAAAGGGATTGGCGTGTTGCGGTTGGGCCGAGACTACGGCGGCGGCATTCAAGAGAACGCACGACAGCAAAACTCTAATCATCAATATTTAGTTTATACAAATGAATTTTTTCCAACAACGGATTGCACTGATTGCACGGATTGGCTGCGCATAGAATTGGCTGCACACCACAAGGGGATGCAGCCAACTCACTCATTTTATACTATTGGTGTTGCGGACGCAACAGGTCGTTGACAGTCTTCACGGGGTTGAAAGTGGCTAAGGGCACTTCTACGAAGACGGTGCTCCAGTCGCTCATGGCACCATTCCACAGGCCGGGCAGCTCGAGTGCCTTCAGCTCCTTGCCGCCTTTCGACTTGCTGCTGATGAAGCCCGTGGTCTTGTCGACATATTGGGGCAGGTCGAAGGGCTGGCCCTTATAGTCGCGCACGGCGCACACCAGGTCAACGGGGTTGAAGTGGGTGCCCTGTGTGAACATCTTCATGTACTCCTCGTTCTGCGTGTCGATTTGGCTGCTCTCCAGAATCTGCAGACTCACGGTGCCGTCCTGATTGTAGGTGAGGAAGGGGCCACCGCCCGGCTCGCCCACATTCTTCACCACGCCACACACGCGCATGGGGCGGTTCAGCTTGCGACGCAAGTAGTCGGCATCGACGGTGTTGCCCTTGGGCTGGCAACACAGGTCGTGCTCCACAAAATAGGCCATTTCATCGAGCTGCGCCTGGGTGGGGGCGCCGTCGAGGATGCGCAGATATTCAAAGGCTTTTTGCTGCAACTGCACCAGCACGCCGGCGATGACCTGCTTCCACTCCACGGTCTCGGGCTTCAGGCTGTCGGGCACCACATTGTCGATGTTCTTCACAAAAATGACGTCGGCGTCAATCTCGTTCAAGTTCTCGATGAGCGCGCCATGTCCGCCGGGACGGAAGAGCAGACTGCCGTCGGCCTCGCGGAAGGGTGTGTTGTCGGGGGTGGCGGCGATGGTGTCGGTGCTGGGCTTCTGCTCGGAGAAGCTGATATCGAACTTCACGCCGTACTGCTGGGCCAATGCGTCGGCCTTCTCGGCCACCTTCTGCTTGAAGTAGTCCATGTGCTCGTGGCTCACGGTGAAGTGCACGTTGGCCTCGCCCTTCGAGGCGGCATAGAGGGCGCCCTCCACCAGGTGCTCCTCCATGGGTGTGCGGGCGCCGTCGGTATACTTGTGGAAGAGCAGCATGCCCTTGGGCAGCTGACCGTAGTTCAGCCCTTCCTTCTTCAGCATATTGGCGGCGACGGCCTTGTAGTTGCCCTCGGCCATCAGAGCCTTCACGCCCTTCCCCTCGTTCTTCTTGCAGACGGCATCGAGGGCGTCGAAGAAGGCAAAATGCTCGATTTCATCGAAATATTTCTTCTCAAAGTCGGTGGTGGGAACATCGTAGGGAGCGTCTACAAAAGCAAACATGTTTTTGAACATGCGAGAGGCTGCACCGCTGGCGGGCACAAACTTCACCACGCGGCGACCCTGGGCCTTATACTGCTGCCAAGCCTCCACATATTGGCTGCGCTCATCGGGCGTGGGGGCCACGATACCCCGCCCCACGGCGGCGGCGGCTTCGAGTTTCAGAAACGGGAAGCCCGTCTCAAACTGGTGCAACTGCGTTTCAATGGTCTCTGCGCTGATGCCACGCTGGGCAATCTGCTGAAGGTCTTTCTCTGATAGGTTCATAGTGCTTGGTTGTTTTATATTGACGGCGCAAAGTTACAAATTTGCTGGCTATTATCCAAACAAAGGAAGCAAAAAAAGAGCGTTGCAATGAAAAAAGAAAAGGAGGAAGAAAACGAAACAAGCAGCTCCCCTTATCTGGAAAGCTGCTTGAACGTAAGAGCCAAAAGCCGCATTGCCTATTACTTGCGCAGACCGAGAGCCTTCACAATGGCACGATAGCGGTTAATGTCCTTGTTGTAGAGATACTTCAGCATCTTGCGGCGACGACCCACGAGCTTGGTCAGCGAGCGGGCAGTACCATAGTCCTTGTGGTTCTGCTTCAGGTGCTCAGTCAGGTGCTTGATGCGGTAGCTGAACAGTGCAATCTGGCTCTCGGCCGAACCTGTATCGGTGACCGACTGGCCGTACTGCTGGAAGATCTCTTCTTTCTTGGCTTTGTCTAAATACATTTTTGTTTGATTAATGAAGTTGGTTGCTCATGACATCCTTCCCCCGCTAGCAGCCTTAATCACTGCTGTTTACGGCGTCGAATGTACCGGGTTTTCCGGAAAGCGGGTGCAAAGGTACTGCTTTTTTTCCATTCCACCAAGTTTTTCCCACAATTTTTTATTTACGCGCGTGTTTTCGCTCCTTTTTGGGCTTTCGAAAGAAATATGGCGAAAAAGCATTTTGTCTATGGTCTAAAGTCTTAAGCCTATAGTCAACACAAGAAATAAACGTTTTACATAACTTTTGTTACAAAAAATAAAGTATTTTTGAACAGAAATGCGTACTTTTGCACGATAATAATAACGCAACATCGTATGAAAAGACTTTTTCTTAACTCATTTCCTGCTGTGCTGCTGACCGCAGCCTTTAGTTGGCTATGCGTAAGCAACGCACAAGCCCAGCTTTCGTCAAACCCCGACAAGTTCCTGGGCAACATCACCACCCGTTACAATGTGGATGCCGGAGGTGGCGTAGCACCCTTCTGGCAACTCTGGAACCAAATCACTTGTGAGAACGAATCCAAATGGGGTTCGGTCGAGGGAACGCGTAATAGCTATAACTGGGGATGCGACAAGGCTTTCAACTATGCCAAGCAGCACAATTTCCCCTATAAGTTCCACGCCTTGGTATGGGGTGCCCAGTATCCCAACTGGTTCAGCGGTCTTTCGCTGAAAGAGCGCTACCAGTCCATCGTGAAATGGTTCGACGCCGTGAAGAAGAAATACTCCACCCTGCCCATGATTGACGTGGTGAACGAGGCCGTGGGTAATCATCAAAACGGAAACGCGATGATGAAGGAGTCATTGGGCGGAGGAGGCAAGACCGGCTACGACTGGCTGATCAAAGCCTTTGAAATGGCTTACGAGCGCTGGCCCGACGCCATCTTGATTTACAACGACTATAACACTTTCCAGTGGGACACAGACAACTATATCGACCTTGTCCGCACACTGCGTGACACGGGTTCGCCTATTGATGCCTACGGCTGTCAGTCGCACGATTTGACCGACTGCAGCCTTACCAAGTTCAAGCAGTCGGAACAAAAAATCCAAACAGCACTGAAAATGCCGATGTACAGCACAGAATACGACATCGGTACAACCGACGATGCTTTGCAGCTGCAGCGCTATCAGGAGCAGATTCCTTATATGTGGGAGAAAGACTACTGTGCGGGCATTACGCTTTGGGGCTACATCTACGGTGCCACTTGGACCACCGATGGCAACTCCGGCATCATCAAGAACGGTGTGGACCGTCCAGCCATGACCTGGCTGCGCCAATACATGGAGACCGAAGAGGCCAAGACAGCCGTCGGTCCGTTCCCCGGCATGAAGAAAGAGGCCTCCATCTATGTCAGGCCCAAGGACCTGAAGGTGGCCAAGGGCGATGTGCTGCCCATCAAGGTGCGCGCCAGCATGGCTACAAAGACCATCGAGAAGATGGAACTTTACGTCGGCACGGAACTGATTGCCACCATGACCGAGGCTCCTTATCTGGCAGAGTATAACGTGCCGTCGAACGCTTCCACCGGTTGGAAGGAGCTGAAGGCCGTGGCCACCTGCACCGACGGCTCCACCTATGAGCGTCTGGCACGCTTCAACGTTCTCAGCTCTACGACGAAGCGCGAGCCATTCAAGGATCCCGTTCCCGAACTGCCAGGCGCCATCGTTGCCACAGAATACGACAAGGGTGCCGCTGGCGTGTCTTATAACAATGCCACCCGCAACACGACCACTGCCACCAAGGACGGTGCTTGGATGGAATACACCGTCGACGTGACGGAGGAGGGCATTTACGCCATGGACGTGGAGATAGCTGCCACAAACACCGGCGGCGCCTTCCACCTCGCTGAGTATGGACTGGACGACCTGACGTTCTTCACCGACATTGTCGAGGTGCCCAAGACGGGCAGCAGCACCAATTTCCAGACCATGCACTGCATCCTGCAGAAGCCTTTCACGGTGGGCCGTCACACGCTTTGCCTGAATATCGACAAAGGCGGCTTCTTCGTCAAGAGCATGTCGTTCCGCCGCTATGAGAAAGACAGCGGCATCAGCGTGACCATCAGCTCCCTGTCGCCGGCAACCATCATGGTGGGTGACTCCACCACCATCAAGGTTACTGCGAAGAGCTCGTCGAGTACCATCGCCAGCGTTCAGTATTATGCCGACGACCTTTTGATTGGCACGCAGACAGAGGCTCCCTATGAGTTGGTTTACAAGCCCACCACCAAGGGCAGCTATTCTATCTCCGCCATCGCCACCGACGCTGAGGGCAAGGAGAACGTTTCGGCAAAGAGGACGCTGAAGGTGAATGGCCGGCGTACGCCTTACACCGCCGTCATCCAGATTCCTGGCACCTTCCAGGCCGAGAACTTCGACAAGGGCGGCGAGGGACTCACCTTCCACGATTCCGACAGTAATAGGGAAGGCGACTCCAACTATCGCACAGATGCCGAGGGCGTAGATTTCGTGAAGGGTAACAACGGTGTGGCCATTGGCTATACGGCTACAGACGAATGGCTGGAGTACACCGTCAACGTTAACGAGCCGGGCGAGTATTCGTGCGTGGCCACCGTTTCGTCGGGCACCACCAACTCCGGCTTCAAGCTCGGAGTGGTCAAGAACGGCTCCGTCAGAAACCTGTGCCAAATCAACGTTCCCCAAACGGGCAACAACGACTGGGGCACGTATAAAGAGGTGACCGTGCAGAAGCTCGACCTGAACCTGGCTGAAGGTGAACAGATTCTTCGAATCACCATCACCGGCAACAGCTGCAACATCGACAAGATTCAGCTGATCTGCACCAAGAACACCGGTATCAACGACGTTGAACAATCAACGAATAACGTTCAACGGCCCATCTACAACCTTTCGGGCCAGAAGGTGAAGGGCAACTACAAGGGCATCATCATCCAAAATGGAAAGAAAGTGCTGAAGCGATAGTTAGCTCCAACAACGGATTGCACGGATTTCACGGATGTTTGCCATGCGCAGCCAATCCGTGAAATCCGTGCAATCCGTTGTTGATAAATGGCTGTCATCCGTTAAATCCGTGTAATCCGTTGTTGATAAATTGCAGTCAATCCGTGAAATCCGTGCAATCCGTTGTTGATAAATGGCTGTCATCCGTTAAATCCGTGTAATCCGTTGTTGTAATAAGATAATTCTGTTCACCTGCTTGTTACCTGCAAAACATGCGAAACTTGAATTGGTTTTGCTTGCACAGGAAGAGGTGGATGCTGAAATACCGAAACTGCATATTCATACAATTTCATCAGGAAATTGTTTACAGAAAAATCTCGTTCACTTTTTGAAAAATCTCGTTCGTTTTTTGAAAAAAGTGAACGAGATTTTTCTGTATACTGTCCCTCCATCACAATAATGCATATCTATGCAAAGCGCAGCCACTCCCCTCCCCTTAAGGGGAGGGGCAGGGGTGGGGTCTGTATATTCTTCATTCGCAGGGATTTAGAGACCCCACCCCTAACCCCTCCCCTTGAAGGGAGGGGAGTGGCTGCGCGTCGTTTATTCCTAATTGGTCTTAATGACCATTTTGGGTTTAATGAAAAAGGAAAATGATTATGTTTGCAGACGCTAACAGAGATTTCTTTGCTTTTCCTGTTGTTTATTCGTACCTCTGGCTTCGCTGAAAGTACTCCCGCTCGAAAAAACAAAAGAAAAAGGACATTTTCTTTCGTTTTTTGCTCGCTTATTCGTACCTTTGCAGCCGCATTTCGAACAGCGAAAGGATAATCAACTCAAATTATAGAAACAAGATGAAAGTAGCTATTGTGGGCGCCAGCGGCGCCGTGGGCCAGGAATTCCTGCGCCTGCTAGACGAGAGACAGTTCCCCATGGACGAATTGGTGTTGTTCGGTTCGGAGCGTTCGGCCGGACGCAAATATAATTTCCAGGGAAAAGAGCTTACCGTGAAGATCTTGCAGCACAACGATGACTTCCGCGACATCGACATCGCCTTCGCCTCGGCCGGAGCCGGAACAAGTAAGGAGTTTGCCGCCGACATCACCAAGTATGGTTGCGTGATGATCGACAACAGCTCGGCTTTCCGCATGGACGATGACGTGCCCTTGGTGGTGCCCGAGTGTAATGCCAAGGATGCTCTGGTGCGCCCACGCGGCATCATCGCCAACCCCAACTGCACGACCATTATGATGGTGGTGGTGCTGCAGCCGCTGGAGCAGCTCAGCCACATCAAGCGCATCCACGTGGCCAGCTATCAGAGCGCCAGCGGCGCCGGAGCAGCCGCCATGCAGGAGTTGCAGCAGCAGTACAAGGAGATTGTGGAGACGGGCGAGGTGAAGACCATCAAGAAGTTCCCCCACCAGCTGGCCTACAACGTGATTCCACAGATCGACGTGTTCCAGCCCAACGGCTACACGAAGGAGGAGATGAAAATGTTTAACGAGACGCGCAAGATTATGCACACCGATGCCCGTTGCTCGGCCATGTGTGTGCGTGTGAGCTCGTTGCGCAGCCACAGCGAGAGCGTTTGGATTGAGACCGAGCGCCCCATCAGCGTGGAGGAGGCCCAGCAAGCCATTGCCAACGCACCCGGCTGCCGCCTCGTCGACGACCCCACCACCCTTACCTATCCCATGCCGCTCGACACGGCTGGCAAGGACGACGTCTTCGTGGGTCGTGTGCGCAAGGACCTGGCCAACGACAACGGCCTCACCTTCTGGCTCTCGGGCGACCAGATTCGCAAGGGCGCTGCGCTCAATGCCGTGCAGATAGGCGAGTACCTGGTGGCACAATAATAGAAAAAACCCACCCCTAACCCCTCCCGTGCGGGAGGGGAGCTTAGTTAGACTTTGCTGCTGCAAGACTATATAGCTCCCCTCCTGTACGGGAGGGGTTAGGGGTGGGTTTTTTATTTTACTTCACGTACTCCGAGAAGTCCGTCAGGTGCATGTCGCCCTTGCGAGCCAGCGTGTCGTGCATGGCGAAGGCGGCGGTGAGGCAGTGGCGGGTGTGACCGCCGGTGCCCAGCTTCAAGTATTCGCGCAGCAGCGGACGGTAGTCGGGGTGTGCGCAGTTCTCGATGATGGCCTCGGCACGCTGCATAGGACTCTTGTGGCGCAGGTCGGCAATACCCTGTTCGGTGACGATGACGTTCACGTCGTGCTCCGAAGAATCCTGGTGGGTGACGAAAGGCACAATCGACGAGATGAATCCGCCCTTGGCCGTCGACGGGCAGGTGAAGATGCTCAGGTAGGCGTTGCGCTCGAAGTCGCCGCTGCCGCCGATGCCGTTCATCATCTTCGTGCCGCTGATGTGGGTTGAGTTCACGTTGCCATAGAGGTCAACCTCGATGGCGGTGTTGATGGCGATGACGCCGAGGCGGCGGATGACGGCGGGATGGTTCGAGATCTCGCTCTGGCGCAGCGTCAGGTGATCCTTGAAGTAGCCGATGTTGTTATAGACCTGCATCAGGCAGTCGTTGCTGACGGTGAGCGAGCAGGCACTGGCGTCCTTCACACGGCCGTTGAGCATCATGTCGATGACCGAGTTCTGAATCACCTCGGTGTAGATGTTGAAGTCGGGCACATGCTTGTCCTCGCCCAGTGCGCCCAGGATGGCGTTGGCCGTCGAGCCTACACCGCTCTGCAGGGGCAGGAACTCCTTGGGGATGCGGCCGGCGTGCAGCTCGCTGACGAGGAACTCGGCTGTGAGATAGCCAATCTTGTCGGTCACGGGGTCGCTGTCCTTGAAGGCGCGGGCCTCGTCGGGGATGTTGCAGTCGACCACGCCCACCAGCTTCTCGCGGGGGATGGAGACATAAGGCTTACCGATGCGGTCGCCCACGTTGAAGATGGGGATGGGCTTGCGATAAGGCGGGTCGAGCGGTTCGTAAACGTCGTGGATGTACTTGGCGTTGGGGCTGTGGAAACTGTTCAGCTCCAGGATGACCTTCTTGGCCAGGCGGGCAGCCGTGGGGCTGATGCCACCGGCTGCGGTCAGATAGACGCGGAACTCATCGCCCACTTCCTCAATGTCGCACACTTCCAGGATGGCCCAGTCCACCTGTCCGTAGAAACCGTAGCGCAGCTCCTGTGCCATGTGGCTCAGGTGCAGGTCGTTGTAGGGAATCTCTCCCATGTTCACGTGCTTGCGGAAGTCGGGGTTGGTGGTATAGGGGGCACGATAGAGCAGGGCCTGCGCATTGGCCAGGTCGCCGTCGGTCGACTGTCCGGTAGAGGCGCCGGTGAAGATGGCCACCTTGAACTCGCGGCCTTCCTCATGCTCCTTCACGGCAATCTTAGCCAGTTCCTTTGTCGTTGCCTTGGCCACGCCAGCCGGCGTGAAGCCACTCATGGCGATGTGGTCGCCATTTTTAATCAACGCTGCTGCTTCAGCAGCGGTCAAACGTGTGTACATGATTGTTATTTACGATTTGTTGATACGATTTAGTCGTCACTTTTTCCCTTTGAGCATATTCATCAGTTCCTTGTCGAGCAGGGTCAGCGTAGCCTCGTCGCCACTCTCGCCGTCGAAGAAGCGCAGGCAGAAATCCTTCTTGGCGGCTGCGGCCACCTTCATAAACATCTGCATGTCCTCGTCTTCGGCCATGCCGCTCATCAGCTCGGCGCTCATGGCTTTGCGCAGTTCGGGCGTTTCGAACACGGTGGCAAGCTGCTTGATGGTGATGCCGCTGAGTGCCTCTTTCGCCATCTTCATCTCCATGACCAGCTTGTCGCCGTCGATGCGCAGGTCGGTCAGCGTCATGCCATCTCCAACATCTTCGGGCAGCTCATCGCTTCCCACGGCAGCCACCAAAGCCAGCAGGTTGTTGGCCTGCTTCTCGGTCAGGTTGTCGAAGTCGAGGTTGTCAAGGGTGTTCTCATCAAATTCGCTCAGGTCGATGTTTTCCAGGTCGAGATCGTCCAATTCATCAACCGAGGTAATCTCTTTCAATGGTGTTTTTTCTTTCACCACCTTCTCGGTAACTTCCTCGCCGTTGGCATCTGCAGCGGCTTTCTTACTGTCCTTACAACTGGCAACTGCCATCACCAGGCCCAGCATCAGGGCCGTCATGAAAAAAAAGTGTTTCTTCATCTTCGTAAATGTTTGTGGTTAATGGGTATAATTCGGGTGCAAAGGTACAAAAAAGAAAAGAGCCAAACAAAGATTCTCCTTTCTTTTTTGCACCTTCAGCAAAAATTGCGTGCTCAATAGCAGCAGAAGCCGCAAATATGCGGCTCACCCGACCGTTGGCCTTAGATGGATTCGATAAAGAAGATGATTTGGTCGCGTTCTTCCTTTGTGAGGTTTCGGAACTTGACCACGGTGTTGTAGGCGTCGCTTGTTCCTCCTTCTAGTCTACACCCGTGCCATAGAATGGCCTCCAGCACGTTGCGTGCCCGGCAGTCGTGGAGCCGCTCTGTGCCGCTGCCGCACTTGGCTGCCAGCCCCCTTCCCCAGAGTGGGGTGGTGCGGCACCAGCCGGTGCGAATGTCGTTCTTCATGAACAGGCGGTGCTGAACGAAGTCGGTGTAGGGCCAAATCTTTTGATGAGGATAGCGTGGCATGTCGCTGTCGGCGGTGAAGAACTTTGCAGGGTCTTTGATGTGGTCGTCGCCCGTCTGCCACGACGGCCGGTGACAGTTGGCGCAGCCTATTTGTGTAAAGAGCTGCTTGCCCCGTTTAAAGTCGTCGGTGGTGGTGTTGCGCGCAGCTGGAACGGCCAGTCCGCGGTGCCACACCATGAGGTTACGGTACTGGTTGTCGGTCATTTCGGCATCGAGCTGCTTACTGGTCAGATAGGTGTAGATGTCGTTCTGCAGGTCGCCCGTGTGCCACTCTGGGTGCTCGTTCAGGGGGTCGATGCGCTTGATGTAGTCGGCAAATCCCGCTTGCACGTCAGGGTCGATTGAAGACTGTGTGGCGTAGTATTTGCCAGCCAGGTCGAGGTAGTGGTAGCGTCGGTCGGAGCGTGTGACATTGGTGATGTTCCAGATGGCATTTGCGCCGGCGGCGTCGAGGAGGGGACCACGCGAGAGTGCATAGGTGTAGCGCCGTACATACTTGGTGCCGTCGCCCTGCAGCGAGTTGCTGTAGAAGCTATTCCAGCTGTTGGTGGCCTGGTTCCACATGGCAGGGTTCAGTGCATCGATGCGTCCAATGCTGTTATAGTATTCGCTCTCAGCCTTCCACTGGGCGGTGATGTCCTCGTCGCTGATGGCATCGGTGAGTCCTGTGCCATAGATGCCGATGGTCGACTCGAGCAGCACGCCAATCTCGTTGTTGTACTCGTCCTCGGTGAGCGTGACGTCGGCACCGTCGCGGCTGACCACCACGGGAGCGTAGTAGGCACTATAGGGGATGTCCACCTCGGGGTAGATGAGCGAGTAGGTCTCGCCATCGGGGAACTGATTGCCCCACTCGTCGGTGTATTCTTTCCAGGCGATGCGAATCTTGCTCTCGTCGATGGGGGCTTTGAAGGGTTTCACGGCTCCTGTCTGCGGCATACCGGCCACCGAGCGGATGTAGGCGTTGGTGGTCTTGTCGTAGATGACGAGCAGATAGCCATTGCGGTGCGCGTCGGCCTTGTACTCGGTTTGTCGGGCGCCATGTCCGTAGCCGGGATGGCAGTAGAGGCAGCCGCGGCGCACATAGACAGGCCCCAGCCCGCGGAAGGCACCGTCGATGTTGGTGTTGTAGTCTTTTTCAAACAGATACTCGCCCTCGCTGAAAGCAGTCATCATGCCGGCATCCTCCACCGATTTGGTGGGTTGCTCGAATGCGGTGGCGGTGTTCACGCTGGTAGTGCCCAGCTGTCCACCGGCATAGTAGTCTTCGGGGAAGATGGTCGACAGGGGCTCACCGATCTCCCACGAGGGCAGGTCGCTGGCGTCGTCGCCATCCGAGCAGGCCGTGGCCATGAGCGCGCAGAGCAGCATGCTGCCCATCTTCTTTAGTCTGTTCATAACGCTACGTTTTTAATTCTTTATTTTCTGAATCGACTGATAGAGCTTCTGCGCATTGTCGGCCAGCGTGCGGTAGGTGGCCAGCACCACACGGTCCACATAGTTCTCGTTGATGTTCTGGCACTGCTTTTCCACGGTGGCATTGCCGGCGTAGCCTGCCAGCGTTTCGGCGAGGAGGCCCAGGGCGTCGTCGAGCTCGCCCAAGGCATCGATGGCCACCTTGCACGAGGCATCGGAGTAATAGAGGGCGAAGGGAGCCTTCATGGCCTTAATCTTGGCCAAGGCAGCATCGAGCTTCGTCATTACCGTTTTAGCCTGTGCGGCCAGGGTGGCGTTGCCCGCGTTCTGACAGAAGTAGATGAGCGACTCCTCGAGGGGCGTGGTGGCATCTACCTTTCCGTAGAGGGCATTCTTGCACGAGACGATGTTGTCGTAGAAGTCGGTGATAGAGTTGTAGGCGTAGGGCGACTCAATGTAGGTGGCGTCCTCGCCGGTGTAGGGGAGTCCGATTTTCGAGTCGCCCACCTCGCCGATGATGTCCTGACATCCCGAGATGATTTCGAGCGTAGCTTCGAGTGCCGTAGCCCAGTCGCCCGTGCCAGGGGTCTTGAATGCCTTGCCGAAGTTTTGGAACGAGCCTAATGCACCCTCGGCGTCGCCGTCGTCGTTGATGGCATTGTGGGTGGCCACGTAGTTGACGGCAATCTCGTGGCGCTCGGCGTTGCTTTCCTTCGAGTCCCAGGCAGCTTCCAGGGTGGCTGTTGCGTGGTAGAGGTCTTTGGCCACGGCGCAGATGTAGTTGTACTCCAGGTTGGTGATTTGGCCGATGTCGCGCGGCTGCCCCTGGCGGAAGAGTACATACTCCAAGCCGTGATAGCCCAGGATGCCCGAGTTGGCGGTCTTGATAAAGTTGTCGAGGTTGGCCATGGCCTTCTCGTCGCGCAGCACGTCGGCCAGGTCGTTGGCGGCCACTGGCCAGGTGTCGGTGTGTGGGTCGATGGAATACACGTCGGCCGCGCCGAAGAGGAAGGCTTCGGTGTTCTCCCAGTTGGCGCGAGCCGTTTTCCAGTCGGCACAAGCCTGGTTGAGGGCGGCCTGAGAACCCTTTACAACACTATTGTCGGTGTCGTCATCGCTTGAGCAGGATGCAAAACCAAAGGACAGGACGGCAGCAATGGCTGCCAGCTTCATGAGATTTTTCATTTTCATTTTATTATTATATTAGTTGTTTATGAGATAGCGAAATTACAGGAACCATCCGCAGTACGTTACGCCCAGGCTGATGCTGGGCTCGTTGTTGTAGGGTTGCTTATACAGCGGACTGTCGGATGCCAGTCCGTTGTTGTTGGGCTGCTCGAAAAAGCGGTAGGAGTATTCCCCTTTGATGGTGATTTGCTTCACGGGAGAGTAGTTTACGCCCAGTGCCCAACGGTATTTCTTGCAGTATTGATACATCGACGCGTAGGTGCCCGATGCCATCGTGTTATAGTGCTCAAAGCGTCCGAAGACAAACAGCCGTTCATCTTGTTGACGCAGCCTGGGCACCAGCGAAAAGACATTGTAGCCAGCCTCCACGGCGTAGGCCACGGCATGACTACCTATATTACTATAGTGGTGCGGATTGCCGTCCTGGTATTTATGGTGCGTCCAGTTGGCTTGGTTGTAGGCCGAAATCTCGTCGGCATCGCCAAAGTGGGCATAATCAATGTTGCCCCGCACCATCCAGTTCCAGCGGTTGAGCGAGAAGTCGAGCGAGCCGATGGCGAGCGCGCCTGTCACCCCGTCGTATTTTGCGCCGGGCGTTCGAAGGGTGTTGCGGAAGGTATAGCCGTAGTAGCCGCTCAAGCCGATGCGCAGCCCCCGAATGGAATAATTGTCGATACGCAGTGCTCCGGCATAGTTGTTGGCCACCTTGAACTCGTAGGGGCTGGTGGCTCCGTAGTGTACAAAGTTCTCGGCCGTAAAGCTCTCGCTGTTCAATCCCGAGAGCAGCTGCGCTTCGTAGCGCCAAGCTTTCAGTCGTCCCCATAGCGAGAGACCCACCTGATGCCAGGTGTTGGGCATGATGGTGGCCTCGCCCTCGGGGCGGTAGACAGTGAAAAACTGGTTGGGTTCGTGGTGAGCGTTGGAGTAGCCTACTGGCACAATAATTTCGCCGGCCTTGACGTTCAGTTTGCCGCCCAAGAATTCCTTGTTGATCCAGAACTGCTCCAGGTTTACCTCGCCGCCCTTTTCCACCTCGGCTTCGTATTCGCCAGCCTCCTCGGCCTCTATCTCCACGGCGGTGCCATTGCCACCGTGTTCAAACTCTATTTCCGTGCCCAATGTCCATCCCTTGCCAAAGTCGTAGCCAATGTTCAGGCAAACATGTGGCAGGTCGAAGCGTCCGTGGCTCTTGTCGTCGGCATAGTTCTCTGGCTTCTTGTAGCGGTTAAAGCTCTGGCTATAGAAATTGCGCGTCAGGGCCGCCTCGCCGTAGCCCCCGATGTGCAGTCGTGCGAGGGCGTCGGTCTTTGCGGCTTGTCGTGTGGCGCCCGTCACCGCGTCCACGTTTGTTTCCTGTGCCAAGGCAAAGAAGCACTGCAGGGCCAGTACTGTTGTGAGCAAAAAAGTCTTCATCTTTCTCTGTATATTGCAGTTGAAATTCCGACTGCAAAGGTACGGCGATAAAAAAAGGTGTGCAATACACAGAAAAGAGTATTTTGCCCGTTGGCGCCTCTCGGCGCTTACTCAAAGCAGGCTAATCATTATTAGGTATAAAAATCCACAGAGAACACAAAATACACAGAAAAAACTGGGAAAAATTCTGTGTCCTCTGTGTCCTCCGTGGACGAAAAGCCCATGCCCGCTGGGGCAGGTAGAAGTGTCAGATTAGTTGAAATCGAAGCCCAGACGCAGTCCGTCGTAGCTCTTTGAAATCTCGCCTACGGTTTGGATCGACGAGTTGCCGCTCAGGGCCGAGACGGCCTGAAGGAACGTGAGCAGCTTGCTCGACTCGAAGAGCAGGGCGATGCCATTCGAGTTGCGCTTGATGTAGGCGTTGATGTTGAGCAGCAGTCCTTGCATGGTCACCTTTGCAGTGGCTTCGTCGTAGGTGTAGTTTCCGCTGAAGCTCTTGCCGGCAAATGAGGCCTGGAAGGTGTTGTCTTGGTTGAACGTCACGTTGGTGTTGCTGCTCTTGATGCCAATCTTCTGGAAGGTGGGTTCCACTTTCTTCTTGATTTGCGATGCCACAATCTCGCCTCCGGCCTGTGCCAGCAGCTGGTCGCTGGTGAAGGCGCATCCAGGCTGCGAGTATTTCCACGAGCCGATGATTTGCTGCTTGGTGGGGCGGCTGTTGTTGTTGAGCACACTGCCCAGGATGTTGCCAATGGCCTCGCCAGCTGCAGCGGCGTCGGTGCCGTTGGTGGTGCCGGTAGTGCCCAAGAGCACGTCGGTGAGCACCTGCGTGCCAATCTGCGTCAGCGTACTGTTCTGTGTTCCGCAGCCTGCCAGCGTCATTGCGCCGATGGCCACACTAAGGAAAAAAGTGTTCTTTTTCATCGTTTTTATGCTTTAGTTGTTACTATTATGGCGCAAAAGTAGCAAAAAATCTTCAAACAAACGCATTTTTTTTCCATAAAATTTGGTGGGACAAGAAAAAAAGCGTAATTTTGCACCCGCTTTTGGCTAAAAGCACATTGTCAAACAGCAAATTGTTAACACCACGGTCCCTTCGTCTATCGGTTAGGACGAGAGATTTTCATTCTCTAAAGAGGAGTTCGACTCTCCTAGGGACTACAACAATTAAATCTGCCATCTGCGCAGTGATGCGCTGGCTGCTTCAAGGCAGGACCCGGTGGCAGAAAGCTCCTCTCGGGGAGCTTGCCCAGGGCAGTTGCAGGAACGCGAGGATTCGCGTTTTTTTGGCAATGCAAGACCCATAAGCTTTAACTCAAATTCAAACATTTAAAATTTTAAATCAAAAAATGGCAAACCACAAATCATCCCTGAAGAGAATTCGTCAGGACAAGACCAAGCAGTTGCACAACAAGTACTACGCTAAGACCATGCGCAACGCCGTGCGCAAGCTCCGTGCAATGACCAACAAAGAAGAGGCTTCGGCCCTCTATCCAAAAGTGCAGAAGATGCTCGACAAACTGGCCAAGACCAACATCATCCACAAGAACAAGGCCGCTAACCTGAAGTCGGGTCTCTGCAAGCACATCGCCAAGCTGGGATAAATTAGTTTATAAATCTATAATGGGTGCCGCGTCTGCCGCAAAGGTGGGCGCGGCTTTTTCAAAATAGCTGCCGGGCATTATGATTGAAGTGAAGCATCTATACAAATCGTTCGACGACAAGGAAGTGCTGAAAGACATCAGCACCGTCTTCAGCGATGGCATCACCAACCTCATCATCGGACAGAGCGGAAGCGGAAAGACGGTGCTCATGAAGAACCTCGTTGGACTGCTCGAACCCACCAGCGGACAGGTGCTCTACGACGGCCGAGACTTTGTGGGCATGTCGAAGCAGGAAAAGGTGATGATGCGCCGCGAGATGGGTATGATCTTCCAGAGCGCGGCACTCTTCGACTCGCTCACCGTGCTGGAGAACGTGATGTTTCCGCTCGACATGTTCTCGTCGATGACCCTGCGCGAGCGGCAGCGGCGCGCCAAGGACTGTCTGGCACGCGTGAACCTGGTGGATGCCGACGCGAAGTTCCCCGGCGAGATAAGCGGAGGCATGCAGAAGCGCGTGGCCATCGCTCGCGCCATCGCCCTCAACCCCAAATACCTGTTTTGCGACGAACCCAACAGCGGACTCGACCCGAAGACCTCGCTCGTCATCGACGAGCTGCTGCACTCCATCACCCATGAATACAAGATGACCACCATCATCAACACGCACGACATGAACTCGGTGATGGGCATCGGCGAGAATGTCCTCTTCATCTGCGAAGGACGCCGCGAGTGGCAGGGTGTGAGCTCCGACATCATGGGCAGCGACAACAAGCGGCTCACCGACTTCATCTTCGCCAGCGACCTGCTGAAGGAGATGCGACAGGCATTGAGAGTCAAAAATTCGTAATTATCTCATGGATACAGAAAACATACAGACAGCGGAACCCGTGGAAGCTGGGCCGCAGCTGAACAAGAAAATCGACGAATTCAAGCGTATTGAAGGCCGCGCTATTCTGAAAGCCGAGGGACTGGTGAAGCGCTATGGGCGCCGCACCGTGGTGGACCATGTAGACTTCTACGTGCGTCAAGGCGAGATTGTGGGACTGCTCGGACCCAACGGAGCCGGGAAAACCACCTCGTTCTATATGACCACCGGACTGGTGATGCCCAACGACGGACACGTCTTCGTGAACGACGAGGAGCAGGGCACCAGCGTGGAAATCACCGACTTCCCCGTCTACAAGCACGCTCGCCCCGAGGTGGGCATCGGCTATCTGCCCCAGGAGGCCTCGGTGTTTAGGAAGATGAGCGTCGAAGACAACATCATGAGTGTGCTCGAGATGCGACAAGGCCTCGGCAAAGACGAGCGACACAGCATCATGGAAGACCTCATCGGCGAGCTGCGATTAGAAAAGGTGCGCCGCAACAAGGGCGACCAGCTCAGCGGTGGCGAGCGCCGCCGCACCGAGATTGCACGCTGTCTGGCTATCAACCCCCGCTTCATCATGCTCGACGAGCCTTTTGCCGGCGTCGACCCTATCGCCGTCGAGGACATCCAGCACATTGTATGGGACCTGAAGAAGCGTAATATCGGCATCCTCATCACCGACCACAACGTGCAGGAAACCCTCTCCATCACCGACCGCGCCTACCTGCTCTTCGAGGGCCGCATCCTTTTCCATGGCACGCCCGAAGAGCTGGCCGAAAACAAAATCGTGCGCGAGAAATACCTCACCAACTCCTTCGTCTTGCGAAAGAAAGACTTCCAGCAGTAGGATAAACGACGCGCAGCCACTCCCCTTGAAGGGAGGGGAGTGGCTGCGCGTTGATTATCCCAAATTGGTTTTAACGACCGTCTTGGTTAAAAAACATTCGATAACGCCCATCGAAATTTTGGTAACGACTTTTTTTATTTTGGTAACGACTTTTGAAAAAATCTCGTACGAGATTTTTTGGCAGGTCGATAAGTAGGTTTTAGCGGACAGCAATTATTTCAAATTTCCGCATGTTGTTTCCAGGCGTAAAGCCGGGCGACCAATGCACCGCTGATATTGTGCCACACGCTGAAGATGGCGCCTGGAATCGTGGCCATGGGATAGGCGGCGAAATGAAGCGTGGCCAGCGACGAGGCGAGGCCGGAGTTCTGCATGCCCACCTCGATGCTGACAGCCTTGCGCTTGGCAGCCGTCATGTTCAGCAGAGTTCCGATGGCATAGCCGATGGCGAGTCCGCCGACGTTATGGAGCATCACCACGAGGATGACGATGAGTCCGCTCGACATCAGCTTTGTGGCGTTCGCGGCTATTATGATGAGCACGATGGCACAGATGGCGAGCGACGACAGGGCTGGAAGATAGGCCGTAGCCGCAGTGGTCTGTCGGGGCCAGAGCCGCTTCACGATGAGGCCCGCCACGATGGGCAGGATGACCACCCAGAGGATGCTCAGCAGCATGCCCACAACATCCACATCCACCGTCTTGCCGGCCAGCAGCAACACCAGCAGCGGAGTCAGCAAAGGAGCCAGCAGCGTACTGACGCCTGTCATGCCCACCGAGAGCGCGAGGTCGCCCTTAGCCAGATAGGTGATGACGTTCGACGCCGTGCCACCGGGACAGCAGCCCACGAGCACCACGCCCACCGTCAGCGCCTCATCGAGCGCAAAGACCTTTGCCAGCGTCCATGCCAGTAACGGCATGACCGTGAACTGTGCCAGACAGCCTATGACCACATCTTTCGGACGGCTGAACACGATGCGGAAATCCTCTGCCCGCAGCGTCAGTCCCATGCCGAACATGATGACGCCCAGCAGCGGGTTGATAATTGTAGGCTTCACCTGGCTGAACACTCCCGGGAAGACCAGCGCCACTATCGCCGAAAGCAGCACCAGCACACCCATGTATTCCGATATGTAATGACAGAGTTTCTTCATTTATCCAACCAGAAGGCAAAGGTTGAAGAATTACCTTTTTTACTGTTGACGGAATTGAATGACTTGCGTTTCGGGGTCCATAGACTCCACGATGGCGATTGACTCCAAATGATATCCTTCGTTACGAAGGATGTGCCCCCCTTGTTGCTGTCCCTTCTCGATGGCTATGCCGATGCCCACCACCTCGGCATCGGCCTGGCGTACAATGTCGATAAGGGCATGCACTGCCTGACCGTCGGCCAGGAAATCGTCCACAATGAGTATGCGCTCCCCTGCGTGCAGGTAGGGCCGAGAGACAAACACTTGGTTCATTCGTTTGTGCGTGAACGAATAGGCTTGCGACACATACTTGTCGTCGGTGCTGTTGGCCGTCTCGCCTTTCTTGGCAAACACCACGGGCACGTCATAAAGGTCGCCCAGCAGGGTGGCGATGGTGATGCCGCTTGACTCGATGGTGATGATCCTGTCAATCCGTTCGCCCTCGAAACGCCGTTTCAGTTCCTGAGCAATCTGCCGTATGACATGAATGTCGATTTGATGGTTCAGAAAATTGTCAACTTTCAGAATGTCGCCAGCCTTGACGACACCATCCGACATTATTTTTTCTTCCAAGAAGTTCATATTTCTATTTCTCTTTTATTCGTCCTTTCACGGACGAGCAGCATTTTTATGCGTTCTCATAAATATAATTTCGGAACAACCGATTTTTGCTCTGCTCTGTAGGCTCTATGTCGATGGTTTGCAGGGGCGAGACGGTTATCAGGTTGTTGGAATAGCGCGTGAGATAGTCGATGGCCTCAACGCTATTGACGCTGCCGTCTGTCGGCATCGAAGTGACTACTTGCGAAACAAACTCATATTCCTTCTGAGGAAAGAGGCCTCGCAACGCATCGAGTTTCTGCTGTGAGTAGCGCACGTCCACCTTGTCGCCATCAACGATGATTAGTCCCACACTGATTCGCTCGGAAATCTCGGGGCGGATAACTGCGTAAATAATGCTGTATCTCATATTATTTAGTATTATCGTTTAGACAATCAATGAAGTTCTCCCAGGTTTCTGCTTTCCAGCGTTCATCGAAAAGCTGATGTAGCTTCTCCGTGACCACATTCTGAGGCACGTTCCATTCCATCGGCATCTCTTCTACAATCTGATTGATTTGCTCAACAGACTGCCGTAAGGCTTTATCAAATCCCACTCTAAGGTCGTCGACTATTGTCTGGATAGTTGCCGGTGATTGACCTTTGCTGAGATGTTGGAAGAGTTGCGACCATAGGATGGTGTCTGTCATGGTAAGCTGCGATAACGGATAATCGAACGTTGCGGTGTTAAGGATGCAACCATAGTCTATCGACACCAATCGGCCATGGTTCACATCGTACAACAGATTCGCATTGTTTGCATTGCGATCTTCATTAGCTATCCAGAAATCGAACAGTGCAATCTTCAGAAGCTGGCTCAACGTGTCGGCTGTTGCTGGCACTTTTGAGAATGTGGATGGTGTGATGTCCACTACGCCGTCCAGCCATCTGCTGCCGATAGACGGGGCAGAGATACTGTGCGAGTGGCTGATTCCAGCCCAGTGTAAAGGTTTGATTCTGACGAAAGCGATATCAGGGGTGTTCAGCTGCCACGCCTTGGCCATTCTCGCGCCGATGTGTTCGCATGCCAGCTTATAGGCTGAGGCTGAAGAGCGCATGTATTTACAGACGTAGACATTTACATCTGAACACATCACCAATACGGGTTCTTCGCCTGTGCGGAATTGCTGCTCAATCCTTTTTGCGCTGTCTAATATTGGAATCGTCATACCGCGTTTTAATTGTTTTTCTCCTCGTTTTGCTTGGCTTTACTTCAGACGCGAAGCGCATAATTGAATTACCACTTTTTGGGGAAAAAGCCGCGTCCGCATCCTACCCAAAACTCACTTATTATTTCCTAACAACCTTTTGGCTGTTCTGGATGAGAATACCCTGTGAAGCTTCGTTGGCTGGTGTGCCGTCGAGGTGATAGATGCGAGCCGAAGAATTGTTCTTTTGTGCGTGAGCAGCTTCGTCAATTCGTATCACGTTCCCCAAGCTGGTGCTCACCGCAGTCTTCTCGGCGAACTCCGCACGAGCCTTGGCCAACTGTTCGATGAAGCGCTCGTGGTTGCGAATCAACTGATAGAGCACGCTACCAGCCATGCGCCCTGCATCAACATCGCTCTGCCAGTGGTAGCCGGCAATGACGCGACTTTGGCCGAACTCATAGCCACGGGCAAGCAGACCCTCCATCGCTTCATTCGACTGGTTGATGTCGGCCAGCAACAAAGCCGACGTCCAACCCAGCACGGTATGGCCAGAAGGGTAGGAGCCCTCGTTGCGGTGTTTCTCCTCCTTCTCGGGCACGATGGTGCCTTCGTTGTAATAGGCGTAGGGACGCATACGGTTGAAATGGGCCTTGGCGTCGGAATAGATGCTGTCGCAGGAGGCACAGACATCCTGTAGAATGCTGTAGATCTCTGGTGTGCCTTCCTTGGTGATTTCCACGCCGAAGATGCCGCCAAACTCATCGATGATGGTTTGCATGCTGTAGACGGCATCGCGCTGAGCCTGAGCACAACGTTCCTCGTCGAGACGCATCAGCTTTCCCCAGAGGTATTGTGACTGGTCGGCAACGAACCGTGCCGATTCGAATGCTGGTGGTGCAGGAAGAATATTTGCCATGTTGGGCAACTCTGCCTTGGTGAAATAAGCGTGTCCGTTCTTCTCATCGCCAGCGGCCTGTAGATTGGCTGCACAGAAGAACACGAGTGCAGCAGCCACCATTCTCAACAAATTCTTTTTCATCTTTTTTCCTTATATTTAAATATTGGCTGCAAAGTTAGCCAATAAATGCGAACTGAGCAAAAATGCGAAGATAAATCCGCTGATGGCGATATAAAAAACCGCAAAAGTTCTGGGATTAATTGACTTAAATTGTGTTAAGTTGGCAAAGCTGTTCATTTCTTTTAACAACGGAAACGAATATCCTTCTAAAACTTTTCCTATTTTTGCAGCGAAATACTTTTTTCTATAAATGTGAAGCTATAAACATGAACAAGAAATCCATTCTCGTTGCACTGCTGGCTTTTTTTGCCGTATCTGGAATGGCGCAAACAGAAGAATCAGATTCTTCACAGGTAGAATGGAAATGGGCTATTGGTGGAGTTCCCACACTGTTGTCCCCAGAACCCGACTACTACGACAAAAACTGTATACGCTACAACCCTCCAATATCATTGTTCTGGTTTGGCTCATCATGGCTGAACGGCGGGATGATGGGCGACCGGCATGCACAGTTTCATTTGCGTAGCGGTGTTTATAATAAGATTGATGTTGGATTCACCATCCTGCAATTCTCCAGGAATCTTTATCGAGGCATCCTCGGCGTTTCCTTTGGCTTACAATTTGGAGCCACAATGTATAATATTTCCAGGGAGTATGATGCCGTGAAAAACGGTTATCGGGTGAACATAACATCGTCGGAGGGGAATCAAACGGAAGATTCTCTCTCTTTTGCGACAATGCGCATACCATTGCTAATAGGCGCCCAGACCAACAACCGCTTGTTTTCCTTGCAAACAGGCCTTGGCCTATGTTATACATCCCGTTTTGGCGCTCAATGGTTGGTGACCGCAGGGTTGGGGCCTGTCACTATCAATTATTCCCAGAACCTCACTCCTCTTTTCAAGTTGGGCGATGGAACAAAAGCATATCCGTCGTCATTGACTGTCGGCTTCGACCTTTGGTATTATTTCTGCCGCTTCACCCATCCCAAAGATTGATAATTATTTGTGTCCGGGAAAAGTAGCCTGCGACAGGACTTTTGCTCCGAACACGCAGAAATACTTCAGACCACGTCGTAGTTTTTATAAACTGCGTCGTAATCTATATAAACTGCGTCACGGTTTATATAAACCACGTCGCAGTTTAAACAAATAAAGAGACTGGCCGCATAATTGCGGCTGCGCTTACATGGTTTCCAAGCGGACGCGCATTTGGAGGATGTCGTGAACATTACTGACGATGCTGATGATGCCCAGCGTCATGAGCAACGAGAGGACGGTAGTGGCGATGAGGCGGGAATGCTCGGTCATCCACAGCAGGAATCCTGTCTGCACCTGGAAGTTGAAAAGTGGCACATCGGCGGGAGCGGAAAGCACATAGGCGATGGTGACGGCCCCACTGATGATGCCCAAGACGAAGGCGGCCACCATCGCCATCTTATAGCGGCGGATGGTTGCCTCCTGGTGCTGCTTGATATACTCCACAGCATCCAGGCGCTTGGTGAGCGACGCCATGAAGTCGTCGCCATCGGAGAAATGGGGCTTATGGGCGAGGAAGAGTTCCTCGAGTGCTTTATCTTTTGTCATAACTGCAGTTTCTCTTTTAGTTTGTCGCGTCCTCGCGAGAGTTGCTTCTTCACGGCATCCTCCGAGGTCTCGGTAATCGAGGCAATCTCCTTGATGTTATAGCCGCTGAGGTAGAACAGCGAGATGGCCGAGCGCTCCTTGGGCGGCAGGGTGCGCAGGGCGAGGTAGAGCGCCTGGTGCTCGAAGGTCGCGTCGGCGGCGGTGCTGGCGGCGACCGTCCGCGCCTCGTCGATGCTCTCCATCGTGCGGCAACTTGCCTTATGGTTGAGGAAGGTGTTGTGGGCAATCTTGAAGAGCCACGAAAGGAAACGCCCTTTGTCGTGATAGCCCGCCGATGAGAGGTAAGCCTTTACCAGCGCGTCCTGCGCCAGGTCGTCGGCATCGCTTTTGTTGCCACAGCAGAGGGCGAGCAGGAAGCCTCGTAGCGCCTCCTGCTCACGCTCCACGTATGCTATGAAAACTTCGCGTGTCACGGGTCAAGCCTGTTCCGTCAGTTTGTTTTGTTCTGCCTCGATTTCCTTGGCCAGCATCTTCTTGCCCATGAAATAGCTTATCAAGAAGCCAATACCTACACACAGGAGGATGGCACCAGCCAGATAGAACATCCTAAGATCTTTTGAACTCATTCCGCCCTGATAGTCCATATAGATGGCGCATGCCAAGAAGCCTATACCAAGCAGGGTAGTGATGTTTCCCGTTTGCAGTTTCGAGAGCAGCTTCTCCTTCAGCAGCTTTTTCTTGGGAGACATTTTCTTGATTAGCTCCTCGATGTCCATGTCGGGATTCTTCTCGATGGCAGCCAGCAGTATCTGCGAGCGCTGGTTTGTCTCATTCATCTTTTGACGGACCGTCAACCAAATAATCATGATAGGAAGTACGCATCCACATGCGATGGGAACCAAAATTTCAACTAAGTCATTCATTGTCGTTTTATTTTTTTATGGTTAAACTTTTGTTTGCTGAACCAGTTCGTTATTATAACAAGTCAGGAAGATAAAAAGTGACGTCAAGAGGAAAATTTTTTTGTAGGTGTAGCAACTGCAAAATTACGACATTTCTGCCACCCCCGCAAATAATCTTGGATAATCTGCGCAAATCCATGAGGATAGGACGAAGATTTCGAATCTTTTAACGCTGAAAACAAACAACATTCAAAATCTTTTCGTAATTTTGCCACGAGAAAAACTATAGAATTATGAAACAGACCATCTTTTCTTTTATGATGCTGATAGCTTTGGTGGCTTGTACCACCAAGAACAAACCAGCAACGGCGGTCGAGAACCAAGAAGAAAGCAGCGAGGCTTCGCCGGACACGCTGAAGCATCTCAGTCCAGTGGCAATATGGGAAATGCCCAACATCAGCAGGGAAGAATATGAAAACAACATGAACGAGATGGACGAAGACGAAACAGACTCGGATGATTCTTCGCCCGATTATTCGCTTTATGATGCCATGTATTCTTCCTATTGCAGTTGGTACTGTGGCGGCTATGTTGACACCCTGACGGCCAGCAGCTGCCATCGTCCAGAGGGCGGGCATACCTACGAGGCAGCACATGCCCACGACTTCGACCATGAATCGGTATGGGCAACCGAGGGAAAGGGCATTGGCGAATGGCTGACATTCCGCTTTGCCGGAAACTGTCCGCGCATCACGTCGGTCGGCATTCTGAATGGGCATGTCAAGAACGAAAAGTCGTGGCGCAACAACTCGCGCATCAAGACAATGCTCATGTACTACAACGGTGTGCCCTATCGCATACTCGACTTGGAGGACAGCCGCACCATGCAGTGGTTCGACGTCGACACGCTTGGATATGAACCCATGAGCGAAAACGCCGAAGCGTGGAGGCTCAAGTTCGAGATTAGGGAAGTGTATCGTGGAGAGAAGTACGACGATGCGGTCATTTCCGATTTCCTCTTCGATGGAATTGATGTTCATTGACAGCAGGAAACAACACTAAAAATGCAAACGATGCGTACTTTAAGAATAATCCTCACCGCTTTCTTTTCCCTCGTTGTGCTATCGATGACCGCACAACATAAGCTCATTCGGGTGAACAGCGAACCCGAGGATGGACAGACGACCAGCCCCCTGCTTTCGTTCTTCGACAAGGAAATGAAACGTCTGCTGATGCCGCAGGGCGCGTCGTTTGGCGTGGAGTGCATTCCGTCGTTCTCGCCAGAATGGACGCTGACCTACGACTCCGTAGCCCATTCGCTTGTTTACAAGATTGCGGAGAAAAGCGTCTGGCACAGCATCTACAGGGCTATGAATGAGCTTGAGAAGATTGATGGGAAGAACACATGGGTGCCACGCAAGCAGCCAAAGGACTATACGGCACCCGACGTGAAAACCTACTCGATGCCCGTCAGTGCCGACCAGATGCAAATGCTTCGGGCCATTTGGACGACGGCCGTCGGCATGGCCGAGGATAGGGAGGTGTTTATCCTCGACGGCACGAAGTGGGAGTACTTCGTCGATGGCAAACGGGCCAAATCCCACAGCGAAAAGAACGTGCTCGTGAAGTTCACCAACGAGCTGGCCAAAGCCGTCGGCATGGGCGATGCCAGCCGCAAGGACTCGCTCATCGGCAATGAATTCCAAAATGTCGTCGCGGGGTTGACCATCGCTCCGCAACCAGAAGTGCTGGAGCCGGGCACCGTGCGCAAGCTCATTATCGCTAACGGCAAGCCCCTCACCGACGCCAATGGCTTCGTCGGCGACCTGGGCCAGGACGAACTGGTGTATTTCAATCACCGCCAACAAAGCATCCGTCGCGTCGCTTTTTATCGTGAGGAGCAGGACAAGCAGCGATTTGGCGAGCAATGCGGCGTAAAGGTCAAGGATATGGTGACGGAATACATCACCGAGCCCGACCAGCACTGCGATGCCTACGTCGATGAGCACCCGGAAATGAAGCAGACGCACCGCCGTGTAGAAGGCTATCTGCTCGACAACGACGGCAAGCCCTGGGCCGATACTTGGGTGTATGTGGAAGGCGACTCGAGGATGGGGTCGGGCACGGCAACCGACTCGGCTGGCCACTTCGCCTTCTGGGTGCCCCGCAAGGGCAAAACACTCGCTGCCAACTGTGGCATAAACTGGGTCGGCAACATTAAGATTACCGATTCGCCCCTCACCATCCGCATGGCAAGACTCCACTAAAAAATCCGCATTCGTTTCCAAAGCGTTGAAAACGAATGCGGATTTTCTTCTGCAATGATAGGGGTTCCTTACTCCCCAAAGATTTCGGCCAGCTTCTTCTGCAGGCCCTCGCCGCGCAAGTCGCGATCCACGATGACGCCCTCGGGATTGATGAGCAGACTGGCGGGGATGGCGTTGATGCCATAGATGGTGGTGGTGGCGTTCTTCCAGCCCTTCAGGTCGGAGAGCTGCACCCACGTCATGCCCAGGTCGGCAATAGCCTTCACCCAAGCATCCTTGTCCTGGTCGTACGACACGCCCACGATGTCGAAGCCCTTGTCGTGATACTTCTTGTAGGCTTCCACCACGTTGGGCATCTCGCCACGGCAGGGTCCGCACCACGAAGCCCAGAAGTCGACCATCACCCACGTGCCCTTGCCGGCATACTCGCTCAGCTTGTGGGTCTTGCCGTCGACATCCTGCTGCTCGAAGTCGGTGAACTTCTGTCCGATGATTTTCTGCTTAGCTTCCTCGGCCTCTTTCTGTTGGGCCTTGTAGTCGTCAAACTGCTTCTTCAGCTTTTGGGCGATGGGATGCTGCATGTAGACGTTCTTCTCGTCGAGGGCATCCTCAAGGGCATCCTCGTCGAGGAACTGTGAGATGGTGCCAAGGAAGGCGGCGGGGATGATGTTGTCGCGGTTGTCGTTGAGCACCTTCTTATAGACGACAGCAATGTTGTCGTAAGCCTGCATGGCGCGGTCTTCGAACTCCTTTTGGCGGGCCTCCTGCTCCTCTTCAGAGAGGGTCTGGAACTCCTCGCTCAGTTTCGTGATGGCATTGTAGGCGTCGCCAGTGGCCTGGTCGCAGTCGGTGAGGCGCTGGTTCAGGTCGGAACCTTTCAGCGTGTTGTTGTCGAGGTTGATTTCAACGGGCGTGCCGTCGTTGAAAAAGAGCACCTGCCACTGGCTACCCTCCCTCTGCACAGCCAGCAGAGCGTCTTTGTCTTGCTCGCCGTTGAATTCAAACTTGCCATCGCTGGCCTTGATGCTGTCGATGCACTCTTCGGTGAGCTTGTCGATGAGATAGACCATCTCGTCGGCGGGAATGGTACCGCTCACGGCAAACTTCGCTTTCTTTTGGTTGGCATTCGTACAGGCGCCGCAGATAATCAGGATGGCGGCAAACATCCACAAGGAAATCTTCTTCATTTTGCAGTTTTATTATGATAAAAGGATTGTTTTCAACCTGTCGAAGGGGGAGTCTTAGGAGCGTCAAAACTCCTTTCGCTTGATTTGGGAACAAAGGTACGAAGAATTTTTGGAATACAATGCAGAAAAGCATGAAAAAAATTCGATCTGTACGGTTGGAATGGCATCGTGAATGAAAACAGAAAATACAGCTTGATCTTTCGAAACGAATTTTCCTAATTGCCTATAATTTTGCTCACGAAGTCAAGTTTCGCAGGTACTTTGCGCAGCCCCGACTCGGGTCTCAAACCCACCGTCGTGAAACGCGACGGTGGGTTTGATCTCCAGACACAGATATGCGACTTTGTGACATGTGACTTTGTGACATTAAGGAGGTTGAATATGGGGGGAGGAAAAAGAGGGTATTATAATTTATGTATTATTAATAATAATTATATATTATTTATATATAGTTATATCGCAGGGAGGGGCGCACACATATCGGAGGTGC
>JAFZSR010000042.1 GCA_017619275.1 Prevotella sp.
GACAAGAAGTCTTGCGTGAAGTACTACTCCAACTCCCTGCTGAAGGCCTACCTGACCCAGGCGGCGGAATGCACCGTCAAGGAACACGGCATATACCGCGACTACTACCTGCGCCTGCAAGCGGCGGGGAAGCCCCACGGAGTTGTCATCAACAACGTAAGGAACAAACTCATCCACTTGGTACTCTCCCTCGTCACGAACGACGCGGACTACGAGGCGAACCATTTGTTCAATGGGGTGCAGGGAAAGGGCAGAACAAAAAATCCTGCCCAATTAGAGAATATTAACTAAATATGTTTTGAAAAAACCATAGGAAGCAAGGGGAGGGGCGGGGGTGGGGTCTCTAAAAAATCCTGCCAATGAAAAATATACAGACCCCACCCCTCGCTCGGCCGAAGGACGCTTGCAAGGCAAGAACCCCTCCCCTTGGAAGGGAGGGGATGGGCTGCGCGTCCAAATGAGTCAATAGAAGCCACCCAAAACACATAGTGACGAGCGCTGGAAAACTTGGTAACGAGCGCTGGAAAACTTGGTGGCGAGCTCAAAAATTTTGGTAACGACTTTTTGAAAAACGGTAACGAGTTTTGAAAAAATCTCGTACGAGATTTTTTGGGAAGTCAACACTTGTTTTTCCAGTACACTTTTCAAAGCTTCGCAAGCCCCGAAAATAAAGGGCTGAACAGCCGATTGTGTGCAGAAATTCCGTAGGGACGGACCTTGTGTCCGTCCGCAGCTGTAGGAAGTAACTTCTTCCGCTAGCGGACATACACAAGGTCCGTCCCTACGATTCCCAAAAGCAAGAGGTTAGATGTGCAGGTCGAGCACGAAGCGGGTGCCCTTGCTGAAGCTGGGGTCGATGCTCAGGTCGCCGTCCATCTTCATAGCCATTGTCTTGCAGATGGGCAAGCCGAGACCGTCGCCATTGGCGAGATCCTTGATTTCGAGGAAGGGTTTGAACACGTCTTCGCGCTTCTCCTCGGGGATGGTCGACCCCGTGTTCCACACCAGGAACTGCTGCGTGTGGGCGCTGCGCTTCTTGAAGTCGAGTGTGATGTGACCGCCCTCGGGGGTATAGATGGCGGCATTGCTCAGCAGGTGGCGCAGGATGTGGGTCACATACTCCTTATCAACGGTGGCGGTGAGCTTCGGAGCCTTCACCAACAGCTCCACGCCGTCGCGCACCTTGTTGCGTATCTCGTCCATCAGCGTCTCGCAGAATGGGAGCACCTGTATCTCCTCCTTCTCCCTGTTGCTGCCGGTGTCGCTGTCCAGCTCGGCCAGCGTCTGGATATGGTCGGAGAAGTCGCGCAGGGCCTTCACCTCTGGGATGCTGTTGTCCAACTTCAGCAACGAGGGGTTCAGCTGACTGGAGATGTTCTTGATGAACTTCGCCTTCAGGGCGTTGTTCTCGTTCAGCTGACGGATGGTGTTCTTTTGCTTACGAGTGGTCATGATATAGCGCAGCAGCACGATGGCACCCAGCACCAGTGCACCTGCCAGGATGGCGGCGAGGATGATGAGGCCGATGATGACCAGGCGGCGCGAACCCAGCGAGCTGTCCTTATCGGCAATGATGGCCTTACCCTCGTCAATCTGCTGCTGCAGGGCGTCTCTCTGTGCAGCCGTCTTCAGTGCTTCCACAGAGTCTTTCCAAGCAATGTAGTTGCTGTACGACTGAGCCACCAGCGTAGCGCTATTGCTCCGGCGGCCGTTGGCGATGAGTGTCTTGAACACCTCTTCCACGCGGTCGTAGTCCTTGTCGGCGGTCAGCTTGTCGGCCATTTCCTTGAACACCACGTTGCCCTTCTCCGTCTGTCCGAAGCTATAGTAATAGATGGCCTTGTTATAGAGCAGGTCGTTCTTCAGACTGTCCACGCCGGAGGCATTCACCAGATTCTCCATGATGCTGAGCTGCTCCTGTACACTGTTGGGTCTGTGCAGCTTCATATACATCTGCATGCGCTCCTTCGTCGTCAGATAGCGGAGTGCACTCTGGGTGGCCGCAGGCACGTTGCTGCCCATCGACTGCTCGGCACGGCGCAGCAGCTCGAAGGCTTCCTTGTAGTAGTTCTCCTTGTAGTAGAGGGCGGTGGCCTTCACGGCGCACTGCACACCCTGCGCCGCCAGTCCCCTGTTGGCATAATCCTCGAAGGCACGGATATAAGTGTATCGGGCCGTGGCCACGTTACCCTTCGCGTCCTCAGCCTCGGCACGCTGTTGCAACTCACTCTTCTGAGCCTCCTGTGCCACGGCTACAGCACAGAAGCATACGCTCAGGATTAAAAACAATACTTTCCTTTTCATCTCATTCAATCGGTAAAACACTTTCTTGTGCAAAAGTAACGAATATTTTCCTTACCTCCAAATAATCCTTGCATTTTTTTATCACGCGGTTGACATCACCACCTTATTATATTATCGTACACGCGCGTGGATACGCAACTCAAAACACCGCCTTCACAATCTGGCAGACATTATCCGTCTTGGCCATGGTGTAATAGTGGATGGCGGGTGCTCCGTGCTCCAGCAGCTCGCGGCTCTGACGGATGGCCCAGTCGATGCCCGTCTGATAGGCGGCTTCGGATGTCTTTGCCCGTTTCATCAGGGTGACGAGTTCCTGCGGAATGTCGATGTGGAAGGAGCGTGGCAGCAAGTCGATTTGCCGCTGCGACGACATGGGCTTCAGCCCAGGGATGATGGGAACCGTGATGCCAGCATCGCGGCAGCGGTCGACAAACTGGAAGTACTGCTCATTGTCGAAGAACATCTGCGTGACCACATAGTCGGCACCCGCCTCCACCTTCTGCTTCAGAAACTGTATGTCGGTGTGCAGGTTGGCGGCCTCGTAATGCTTCTCGGGATAGGCAGCCACGCCCACGCAGAAATTGGTGGCAAGGCCAACCTTGACGGTGGGGTCGAGATAACGTCCTTGGTTCAGATTGCTAATCATGCCCACCAGCTCGGAGCTATGGCTGAAGCCATCCTTCTCGGCAATGAAGAAGCGCTGGCCGGGCATGGCATCGCCTCGCAGCGCCACCACATTCTGAATGCCCAGGAAGTGCAGGTCGAGCAGTTCGCTCTCCACCTTCGAGCGCGAGGCACCGCCGCAAATGACGTGGGGAACAATCTCCAGTTGGGGGTAGCGGCGCATAATGGCAGCCACGATGACCACCGTGCCGGGACGCTTGGCCAGCGTCATCTTGGTGTAGGTGCCGTCGGCATTGGGCACATACTCCACCTCGTCGCGATGGCAGGTGACGTTGATAAACGGCGGGTTGAACTGCATCAGCGGGTCGATGCTCTGATAGAGCAGGCTCACGTCGCTGCCCTTCAGCGGCGGCACCAGCTCGAAGCTGGCAAAGGGGTGTTTCGCAGTGCGAAGGATGTCAATGACTTTCATTTTATGTTGGTTTTCAATCAGACAAGTATTTCGACAACAGTTGTTCGCCTTCCTCGATGCTGATGCCACGACGACGACAGTAATCGGCAAGCTGCGTGCGGTCGATGCGCCCCAAAGAGAAGAAGCGGGCTTCGGGATGAGCGATGAACAGTCCGCAGACGGAGGTGGAAGGCTGTATGGAATAATGATCGGTGAGGGTGATGCCCAACTGTTGCTCGGCCTGCAAGCGGTCGAAGACGATGCGCTTGAGCGAGTGGTCGGGGCACGTGGAATAGCCGAAGGCCGCACGGATGGCATGCTGCTCGCCGTAGCACTGACGCTGCAGCCACTCGGCACCAGCCTCGGCCAGTCGGGCGCAAAGGGCGTGGCGCATCAGGCGCTCTGCCTCGTCGGTTGCGGGTGTCACAGCATCGGCAGTGACGATGAACAGGCCCACGGTGCTGGGCTGCGAAGCATCAAAGTAGTCGGCAAGGCAACGGAAGCGCCCCGAAGGACTCTGACAGCGCAGCATGGGCAGCAACTGGCCGTCGGCTGTCAGCACGATGTCGTTGCCACGACGGATGGCTGGCTCAAACTTTACAAGCGCCTTTACCTGCAGCGTATCCTCGGCGATGGCTCGCTGCAGATACTCCTGTCCCTCCTTCAAGGTTTTCTCGGCCTCTGGATTCACTAGCAGCTGGGGCAGGGTTTCGCCTTTGAAACCCCAGAAGAGCAGGAACATACGCCAGTCGATAAGAGGGAAGAGAAGTTGAACGTTGAACGTTGAACGTTGAACGTTGAACGTTGCGCTCGACCTCTGGTCGCTTGCTACCGAAGGGACGCAAGAACATTGAACGTTAAACGTTGGATATTGTGGGGCTTTTTCATTGGCCTCCTGGTATGACACCAGCTGGGTATGGTGCCCTTCGTAAGTAGTGCGCAGCAGCTCCTGTTCGCTGTGCACGTCGGTCGCTACGGCATCGGCATCCAGCTCCATGCGCTTGGCAAGCACGGAGGTCTGTGAGGCATCGCCGCCATAGAGCACCAGGCCATCGTAGAGCGGAGCCAGCTTCACGGCGGTGTGGAGAGCAGAGGTGGTGGCGCCTCCCACCAGGATGGGTGTGCGCAGCCCTTCGCGCTGGAACAGCTCGCAGAGTTTCTCCATCTCTTTCAGCGACGGAGTGATGAGTCCGCTGACCCCCACCAGCACAGGTTTATGCTTGATGGCCGCCTCAAAGATAGTCTCATTAGGAACCATCACGCCCAAGTCGACAACATCAAATCCGTTGCAAGCCAGCACGATGCCCACGATGTTCTTGCCAATGTCGTGAACATCGCCATTGGCGGTGGCCAGCACCACACAAGGTTTTTCCTTTTGGCTGTCGGCTTCGTCGGCAGCATCTATATAGGGCTGAAGCAGGGCAACGGCATTCTTCATCACTTGTGCCGACTTCACCACCTGCGGCAGGAACATCTTTCCCTGTCCAAACAGTTGGCCGATGTGCTTCATCGCATCCATCAGCGGTTTCTCTATCACTTCGATAGGTCGGCCATACTTCGCCAGCGCCTCAGCCACATCATCGGCCAGATGGTCGCTGATGCCCTTGGTCAGCGCTTCGGTCAAACGCTCTTCTACGTTGAACGTTGAACGTTGAACGTTGAACGTTGAACCCTGCGAAGAACGTTCAACGTTTTTTTCCCTTAGTTCTTCACTCACATCAACAAGGCGCTCGGTAGCCTCATCGTCGGTGTTCAGGATGACATCCTCTACGGCTCGCAACAACTTGGGGTCGATGTCGTCGTAGACCTGTAGCATGGCAGGGTTGACGATGGCCATGTCGAGCCCCGCCCTGACGGCATGGTAGAGGAAGACGCTGTGCATGGCCTCGCGTACCACATTATTTCCACGGAAGCTGAACGAGAGGTTGCTGACGCCGCCACTGGTCTTGGCCAACGACAGATGCTGCTTGATCCACTCCACGGCACGGATGAAGTCGACGGCATAGGCCTGATGCTCCTTGATGCCAGTGGCCACCGAGAGGACATTCACATCGAAAATGATGTCCTGCGGCGGGAAACCAATGCCGGTCAACAGCTTGTACGCTCTGTCGGCAATGGCTATCTTGCGCTCGTAGGTGGTAGCCTGCCCTTCTTCGTCGAAAGCCATCACCACCACGGCGGCTCCCAGGCGGAGCAGTTCGCGCGCCTTTGCCAGGAAATCGGCTTCGCCACCCTTCAGGCTGATGGAGTTGACGATACACTTCCCCTGGGCATTCTTCAAGCCAGCCACCACAGTGGGCCAGTCGCTGCTGTCAATCATCAGCACGGCGTGCGCTACCGATGGCTCGTTGGCGATGTATCGGCAGAAGGTCTGCATCTCCTGTCGACTGTCGAGCATGGCATCATCCATGTTGATGTCGATGATGCTGGCGCCGCCCTCAATCTGCTGACGAGCCACGGAGAGGGCCTCGTCGTAACTCTTCGCCGCTATCAAACGAGCGAATTTTCTTGACCCTGCCACATTAGTGCGCTCGCCAATGTTCATGAAACTCGCTCCTGTTGCCTCGCCCAACGAGGGGAGGGAGAGCGCATCGAGCCCCGACAGCCACAGCCTTTGGTCGGGCGTTGCCGGTTGGCGCGGGGGCAGCCCTTTCAGCGCCTCGCTGATGGCACGGATGTGGCGCTCGTCGGTGCCGCAACAGCCTCCTGCGATATTCAGCAGCCCCGCTTCGGCCATCTGCCGCAGATGGGTAGCGGTATAGGCGGGTAACTCCTCGTACTCGCCCATCTCGTTGGGCAGTCCAGCGTTGGGATGTAGCGAGAAGTACACAGGTACACGGGCCGACATCTGCTCCGCGAAAGGACGCAGGTCGGCCACTCCAAACGAGCAGTTCAATCCAAAGGAAAGCAAATGGGGATAATGACAGATGCTGACGAAGAAGGCCTCCAGCGCCTGTCCGGTCAGTAGACGTCCGCTGCGGTCGTTGATAGTGGCCGACACCATGACGGGAATCTCCAGGTTCAGGCGCTCATTGAGCCGCTGGATGGCATAGAGAGCCGCCTTCGTGTTCAGCGCGTCGTAGCAGGTCTCGAGCAGTAGCACGTCGGCACCACCTTCCAGCAGGGCCTCGGCTTGTTCTTCGTAGGCTGCCGCCATCATGTCGAAGTCCACTGTGCGCAGAGCAGGTTGGCTCATGTCGCTGGCCAGCGTGAGCGATTTCGCCGTGGGGCCCATCGACCCCGCCACCCAGACGGGACGGTCGGCACACTCGTCGGCCACGCGACGAGCCAGCTGGGCACCAGCCAGCGCCATCGCCCTGGCCTCTTCCTCACAACCATATTCATGCTGACTGATACGATTCGACGAGAAGGTATTGGTGCTGATAATGTCGGCACCGGCCTCGATGTAGGTGCGGTGAATGGTGGCAATGGCCTCAGGCGCAGTGAGCGAAAGCACATCGTTGTTGCCTACCAACGACACAGGCCAAGCCTGAAAACGTCCACGATGAAAGTCGGCCTCGGAGAGACCCATCGCCTGAATCTTGGTACCCATCGCACCGTCGAGAATCAAGATTCGATGCTGCAGGGCAATGCGAATATTGTCATGATGTTTCATTACAGGGTGCAAAATTACAGATTTTTTTGTTTAATCGGCGTTCTTTCCTCTAAAGAAAACTTAAAAACAATAGCTTAGTGACCTGTAATTGCCACTTTTTGTGTACTTTTGCACCAGTTTTTAAAATCTTCGAAGATGAAAATAGCATTAATAGGCTATGGCAAGATGGGCAAAATGATTGAAGAGATTGCCCTTAGCCGTGGCCATGAGATTGTAAGCATTATCGACATCGACAACCAGGAGGAGTTCGACAGCGACCGTTTTGCACAGGCTGACGTGGCCATTGAATTCACCAGCCCCACCGCCGCCTACGGCAACTATTTGAAGTGTTGGCAAAGGGACGTGAAAGTGGTGAGCGGCAGCACGGGTTGGATGAAGGAACACGGCGATGATGTGCGCCACCAGTGTCAGGAAGGCGGCAAGACGCTCTTCTGGGCTTCCAACTTTTCTATCGGAGTGGCCATTTTCGCTGCTGTGAACCGCTATTTAGCCCGCATCATGAACAAATTCCCACAATACGATGTGGAAATGGAAGAGACGCACCATGTGCACAAGCTGGATCATCCCAGCGGCACTGCCATCACGCTGGCCGAAGACATCGTGGCCAACATCGACCGCAAGAACGCTTGGGCTGAGGACACCACCGACCCCGCCCTGCTGCGCATCGACCACATCCGCCGCGGCGAAGTGCCAGGCATCCACACCATTCGCTACGACAGCGATGCCGACCTCATTACCATCAGCCACGATGCCCACAGCCGCAAGGGCTTTGCCTTGGGAGCCGTCTTGGCCGCAGAATACACAGCCACCCACAGCGGACTGCTCACCATCAGCGATATGTTTGATTTCTAAATAACAAACTAGATTTCCTAGAAATTCTAGATTATCTAGTTTATCTAGAATTTCTAGAAAAAAAGAAGAAACATGAAAAAAGAGAAGAAAAAACTGAACATGAAACGGCAGTGGGCCAAGTTCATCATCGTGTTGGTGCTTTATCTGCTGTTCCTATATTGGGTGAAATCGTGGCTGGGATTGCTCGTGGTGCCCTTCATCTACGACGCCTACATATCGAAGAAAATCAACTGGCAGTGGTGGAAAGACAGCGAAGGACCCTGGCGCTTCATCATGTCGTGGGTCGACGCCATCGTCTTCGCCCTTGTGGCCGTCTACTTCATCAACCAGTTCTTTTTCCAGAACTACGTCATCCCCAGCAGCTCGTTGGAGAAATCACTGCTCACGGGCGACTACCTCTTCGTTTCGAAAATTAGCTATGGCCCACGCATCCCGCAGACTCCGCTCACCGTGCCCTTGACACAGCATACCCTGCCCATCGGCGGACTGAAAAGCTATATTGAGTGGCCGCACTGGGACTATCGCCGCGTGAAGGGTCTGGGCCATGTGCAACAGAACGACATCGTGGTGTTCAACTATCCCGCCGGCGACACCATTTGTACCGAACTGCCTTATCAAACTGCCTACTACGACTTATGTTATCAATTTGGATGGCAGCAGTATGAGGCTGCGCTGGGGCACCCCGCCAATCCCCACATGCTCGACAGCG
This sequence comes from Prevotella sp., assembly GCA_017619275.1. Classification (GTDB taxonomy): domain Bacteria; phylum Bacteroidota; class Bacteroidia; order Bacteroidales; family Bacteroidaceae; genus Prevotella. Next base: position 8,557 of record JAFZSR010000042.1, read on the forward strand.
TGGCGCCCCTCGACCGCCTCAAATTCTTCAGTCAGGTGTATGCGGCAGGCAAGGCTGCCCTCAAAGCCGACTGGGCCCGCTTCGGCGACATCGACACCCGTCCCACCGACCGACGCGAGAACTACGTGAAGCGCTGCGTGGGTCTGCCCGGCCAGACACTGGAAATCAAAGACCGCATCATCTACACCGACGGCGTAGCCAACAAAGAGCCCGACCTGGTGCAGTATTGGCACACCGTGGTGTTCAAAGATGGCGCCACGCTTACCAACGACCTGATGAAGGAACTGGGCATCACCTGCGAAGACCTGGGCTATCCCCCCAGCTCGCAGCGCGACGACATCCGCTTCACTCGTCGCACCGTCGTAGAGGGCATGCCGCTCACCAAGGCTGCCAAGGCCGCTTTGGAGCAAATGAAGGACCTGGTGGAGAGCGTAGAACTGAACACCACTCCGCCCGAGGACGACTGGCGACGCCTGTATCCACAGAACGGAAACATGCAGTGGACGCGCGACAACTACGGCCCCATCTGGATTCCGAAGAAGGGAGCCAGCATCGACCTCACGCTCGACAACCTGCCCATCTATGAGCGCTGCATCCGAGCCTACGAGGACAACAAGCTGGAAATCAAGGACGGCAAGATCTATATCAACGACCAAGAAACAACGAAGTACACCTTCAAGATGGACTATTACTGGATGATGGGCGACAACCGCCATAACTCGGCCGACTCGCGCTACTGGGGCTTCGTACCCGAGGACCACATCGTGGGCAAGCCCATCTTCATCTGGTGGAGCAGCGACCCCGATCGCAGCATGTTCAACGGAGGCATCCGCTGGAACCGCCTGTTTCGCTTTGTCGACAACATCAAGTAGCGGTCGGGTGAGTTGTGGCACTGCCACAACAAACTAAACGAACCAAGATGCTAAAAACCTTTCGATTCCTACTGGCGCTGGCAGTGGCGCTATTGCTGATGCTCGTCTTCAGGGCTTTGGCTTTCACCATCTGCACCGTTGAGGGGAATGGATTGGAACCCGTGCTGCAACAGGGCGACCGCGTGCTGGTGAATCGATGGAGCTATGGGCTACGCGTGGGCAGCGATGGCGGACTCTTCGGCTATGGGCGCCTTGGGCGACGCCCCGTCAGCCGTGGCGACTTGGTGGCCTTCGAAAATCCGCACAACACCGACGAGATACTGATTTGCCGCTGCAAAGCCCTGCCGGGCGACATCATCAGCACGGCCGACGGGCAGACCACGGTGGTGCCAAGCCTGAAGACATGCGACAGCGCCGACCATTACTGGATGGAAGCCTTGGGCACAGAGGACGTCACTGACTCGCGCACCTTGGGCTTCATTCCCGAGCAATTCATCATCGGCCGAGCCACCATGGTTGTCTTCAGCCACGATCCCACCGCCTCAATTCTGAAGGGCTGGTGCGGTGAAAGGTTCCTGCTACCACTCTGACTTTTCGTTCGCCTTGTTCAAAAGAAAAATGGTTCTTCTCTCCACCACCTATTTCGGCCCCGTGCAGTGGTATCAAAAACTTTATCGCCACGACGGGGTGATGATTGAGGCTTGCGAAAGTTTCCAAAAGCAAACCTACCGCAACCGCTGCCTCATTGCCACTGCCCAGGGAGTTCAAGCTCTCACCGTGCCAGTTGTGGGAAGCGACACCAAACTATTGGCCGACATGCGCATCAGCGACCACGGCAACTGGCGACACCAACATTGGCAAGCCATCACCAGCGCCTACGGCGACTCACCCTTCCTGGAATACTACGAGGATGACCTGCGGCCTTTCTTCTTCGAGCGGCGATGGGAGCGTCTGATCGACTTCAACGATGACATCATGCACAAGATGTGCGAATTGCTCGACATCCATCCTGTTGTGACGAGAACGGAAAAATTCGCAAAAGGCGGCGACTTCACTGATTATCGCGAAGCCATCAGCCCCAAGCATCCCCTACCCGACCCCGACTTTACCCCAAAGCCCTATTACCAAGTCTTTGCCCAACGCCACGGCTTCCTGCCCAACCTCAGCATCCTCGACCTGCTGCTCAACATGGGGCCTGAAGCCATCTTCTATCTTTGACAAAAAAGAGGTTGCCCCACAACAGGGAGCAACCTCTTATTATCGGAGCAAACGAAAGGACTACAGCTTCTGCTGCACCTCGATTTCCTGGAAGGTCTCGATGATGTCGCCTTGCTGAATGTCGTTGAAGTTCACCAGCGAGATACCGCACTCGAAGTTGGTGGCAACCTCCTTCACGTCGTCCTTGTAGCGCTTCAGGGCATTGATAGCTCCGGTGAAGACCACGATACCGTCGCGCACCAAGCGAGCCTTGTCGGTGCGGTGCACCTTTCCTTCCACGACCATGGCGCCGGCCACGGTGCCCACCTTCGAAATCTTGTAAACCTCGCGAACCTCCACCTGGGCGGTCACCTCTTCCTTGATTACCTTGTCGAGCATGCCCTCCATGGTGGAGCGCACATCCTCGATGGCGTCGTAGATGATGCTGTACGTGTTGATTTCCACGCCTTCGCTTTCGGCCAGCTTGCGGGCTGCCGACGAGGGACGCACCTGGAAGCCGATGATGACAGCCTTCGATGCCGAAGCCAGCATGACGTCGTTCTCTGAGATTTGTCCCACGGCCTTGGCGATGACGTTCACCTGCACCTTCTCGGTAGAGAGCTTGATGAACGAGTCGCTGAGAGCCTCGATAGAGCCGTCGGTGTCGCCCTTGACGACGATGTTCAGCTCGTGGAACTCGCCGAGAGCGATGCGATGGCTGATGTCGTCGAGTCCGATGGTGCGCTGTGTGCGCAGTCCTTGTTCGCGCTGCAGCTGCTCGCGCTTGTTGGCAATCTCGCGGGCCTCCTGCTCGGTGTCCATCACGTTGAAGGCATCACCGGCCGTAGGAGCACCGTTCAAGCCCAGGATGATGGCGGGCTGTGCGGGACGAGCCTCTTGAATGCGCTCGTTGCGCTCGTTGAACATGGCTTTGATACGTCCATGGCTGCTGCCGGCAATCACCACGTCGCCCACCCGCAGCGTTCCGTTGCTGACGAGCACTGTGGAGACATAACCACGTCCCTTGTCGAGCGAACTCTCGATGATGCTACCCGTGGCCTTGCGGTTGGGATTGGCCTTCAATTCGAGCATCTCGGCCTCGAGGAGCACCTTCTCCAGCAGCTCCTCCACACCGATGCCCTTCTTGGCACTGATTTCCTGGCACTGATATTTACCGCCCCAGTCCTCGACGAGGAGGTTCATGTTGGCCAGGTCCTCGCGAATCTTTTCAGGGTTGGCGCCGGGCTTATCAATTTTGTTGATGGCAAACACCATGGGCACATTAGCAGCCTGTGCGTGGGCGATGGCCTCCTTGGTGGTGGGCATCACGCTGTCGTCGGCAGCCACGATGATGATGGCAATATCCGTTACCTGAGCACCACGGGCACGCATGGCGGTGAAGGCCTCGTGACCAGGGGTGTCGAGGAAGGTAATCTGACGACCGTCGGGCAGCGTCACGTTGTAGGCACCGATGTGTTGGGTGATACCGCCGGCCTCACCAGCAATAACGTTAGTCTTGCGGATATAGTCGAGCAGCGACGTCTTACCATGATCCACATGTCCCATCACGGTGACAATCGGAGCGCGTGGCAGCAGGTCGTTCTCGTCGTCGGCCTCCTCGTGGATGGCATTCTGCACCTCGGCGCTGACGTATTCGGTCTTAAATCCGAACTCGTCGGCCACGATATTGATGGTTTCGGCATCGAGGCGCTGGTTGATACTCACCATGATGCCGATGCTCATGCAGGTACCGATGACCTTCACCACGGGCACGTTCATCATCGTAGCCAGCTCGCTCACAGTCACGAACTCAGTAAGTTTCAGCACCTTGCTCTGTGCAGCCTCGGCAGCCATCTCTTCGTTCATGCGCTCGGCCACGGCGTCGCGCTTCTCCTTACGATACTTGGCGCCCTTCTTGTTCTGCTGAGTCTTCGAGGTGAGGCGGGCCAAGGTCTCTTTCACCTGGCGAGCCACATCTTCCTCGTTCACCTCAATGGGCTTGACAATCTGCTGACCCTTCTTCTTCTTGTTCTTGCCACCGCCTTGCTGCTGGTCGCTGAAGTTCTGGTTGCCGCCCTTGTTTTTCTTCTTGCCGCCCTGCTGCTGAGCCTGCTGTTGCTGCTGGCGTGCAGCCTCTTCGATGTCCACCTTACCGCTGCGAATACGCTCACGCTTGCGCTTCTCGCCACCCTGTCCGGTCTGCTGCTGGGCAGTCTTCTGCTGACTGGCTTTCTCCTCACGCTGTTTGCGCTTTTCTTCTTTCGATTTCTTCTTTGGTCGAGTGCTTTGGTTGATGGTCGAGAGGTCGATCTTGCCCAGCACGTTCACCTTCGGGGCCAGCTTGGCCTCGCTCTTCAGCGTATAGATTTCCTTACGCTGGCTTTGTTCAGCGGTTTCTGGCTCGGGCTGCTCTGCAGGCTTCGGCTCCTCGACGGGCTTAGGCTCTTCGACGGGCTTCGGTTGCTCCACTTGCTTAGGCTGCTCAACAGGCTTGGGTTGTTCAGCAGGTTTCGGCTGCTCAACGGGCTTGGGCTGCTCAACAGCGGCAGCTGGAGCTGCCTTTTTCACCTCGGGTTGTGCAACAGTCGGCTTCTGAGCCGGGCTTTCGGCAGCAGCCTTCGGTTCAGTTTTCTTCTCTGGGCCGGCAGACGGTTGTTGCGACTTGGGCTTGTTCAAGTTGTCGAGGTCAATTCTCCCCAACGGCTTGAACTGCTGTCGCTGCTTCAGATCTTCCTCCGTCTTGGTCTTCGCCATAGCCGATGCAGCATCAGGTTTCTTCTCCTTTGGTTTCTTTGGGAAGAGTTTATCTGCCTGCGTCTTCACAGCTTTGTCACTGCTGAACTCCTCGACCAGCGCTGCATACTGCTCGTCGCTGATCTTGGTGTTCGTGGTGGCATCGTCACGAATTTCGCCCAGGCTCGTTTTTTTCTTTAGGAAATCAACTGCCGTTTGAAGTCCTATGTTCAGCTCGGTTAATACTTTATTTAATCTTATTCCCATGTTCTGAGCCCCCTAAGTTAGGGGGTTGGGGGTCTGAACATCCCCCTTTTATTTGTTAACAATCAATTATTTCTATATGTTCCCTGCCATAGGGTGGTTAGGCTCGTTCAGACCCGCCAACCCCCTAACTTAGGGGGATTGGTCTATTCAAACTCAGCCTTCAGCACTTCGAGCAAATGGTCGACGGTTTCCTCTTCCAAGTCGGCCTTCTCGATGAGCAGTTCGCGGGGTGCGTTGAGCACCTCCTTGGCAGTGTCGTAGCCCAAGTTCTTGATGGCATCGATGACCCACTGGTCAACCTCGTCACTGAACTCGTCGAGATAGATATCCTCGTCGGTTTCGTTCTCGTTCACCACGCGGAACACGTCGATGGTGTACTCGGTGAGCATGGAGGCCAGCTTGATGTTCATACCACCCTTACCGATGGCCAGGCTCACCTCTTCGGGCTGCAGATACACCTCGGCTTTGTGATTCTCCTGGTCGAGCGTGATGCTGGTCACCTTTGCCGGCGAGAGTGCACGCTGGATGAAGAGCTGGATGTTGTTCGAGAAGTTGATGACATCGATGTTCTCGTTGCCCAACTCACGCACGATGCCGTGCACGCGGCTGCCTTTCACGCCGACGCAAGCGCCCACGGGGTCGATGCGGTCGTCGAAGCTCTCCACGGCCACTTTGGCGCGCTCGCCCGGCATACGTGCCACGCGGCGGATGGCAATGAGTCCATCGGCAATCTCGGGAACCTCGGCCTCCAACAGTCGCTTCAGGAAGTCGGGACTGGTGCGGCTGAGCATGATGCGGGGATTGTTGTTTTCGTTGGTCACCTCTTTCACCAGTGCGCGCACAGTCTCGCCCTTACGATAGATGTCGTTGGGAATCTGGTCGCTCTTCATCAGGTGCAGCTCGTTGCCCTCGTCGTCCATGAGCAGCACTTCGCGCTTCCACATCTGATACACCTCGGCGCTGATCACTGTTCCCACCTTGTCCTTATACTTCTGGTAGAGGGCGTCGTGATCCAGCTCAAGGATTTTCGATGCCAGTGTCTGTCGCAGGTTCAGGATGGCGCGGCGGCCAAACTTGGTGAAGTCCACCCCCTCGCTCACTTCCTCGCCCACCTCATAGTCGGGCTCAATTTTCAAGGCTTCCGAAAGGGAAATCTCCCTATTCTCGTCCTGCACCTCACCATCTTCCACAACCACGCGGTGGCGGTGAATCTCGAAGTCGCCCTTGTCGGGGTTCACGATTACATCGAAGTTCTCGTCCGAACCGAACATCTTGGCGAGCACGTTGCGGAAGCTCTCCTCGAGCACACTCACCAGCGTGGTGCGGTCGATGTTCTTCGTTTCTTTAAACTCCTGGAAGGTCTCAATCATAGTCGAGCCATTCGCATTCTTTTTTGTTGCCATTTTTATATTTTCATTTTTACTTATTTACGTTTTGCGATTTGGCAGCGCTAGCTCACTTGAAACTGAGCAGATAGCGGGTGCTCTTCACCTCGTCCATCGAGAACTGCCGGTCCACGTCGACCTTCACAGGCCTTTTCTTTCCTTCAGGCACCTGCTTCTCCTGTGTGGTGAGGGTGAACGTGCGGTCGTGCACCTCTTTCAGCGTGCCCGAGAGCTTCTTGCCGTCGGCAGTCACCACTTCCACCTGGTCGCCCACATGGTTCAGGTATTGCTGCTCCACCTTGAACGGCTGTCCCAGTCCTGCCGAGCCTACTTCCAGCTCGTAGTCGCCCAGCTCGTCGCCCATCCGCTCTTGCAGGAATCGGCTCAGCTCGGCGCAGTCCTCAATCCACACGCCGTCGGCGCAGTCAATCTCAATGACGATGCGGTCGTCGCCGCCCATTTGGATGTCCACCAGGAAGTAGTCGCCACGTTGCAGCCACTCTTCCACCAATGCCTTGATTGCTTCTTTTGTTATCATCGGTTGTTTGTTTAAAAAAGAATGAGGAGCTTTCGGAGAAGCCCCTCATTCCACTGAACGGGTGCAAAGGTACGACTTTTCCCGCGTTCTACCAAACAATTTGGCAAAAACTTTCATGTCGCACCATATTTTGTTCAAAGAAATTGATGGATGTTGGGTTACATCAAGTCTTTTTTGTCTTAAACAATCAAAAAAGCAACTAAATCATTAACAAAACAAATCACCAATGAAAAAGTATTATTTCTTATCATGGATCCTCGGCCTCGTCCTCCTGCTATCCTGTAGCGAAGACGACAACAACGAAGTGGCCGACGTCACTCCATTCAACCAGCCCCGAAGCGAAATCAAAGTCTTCACAGAGGCAGAAGCAAACTATGTATCGGAAGAAGCCACCGAGAACATGCTTGTCTTCAGCAGCGACACCCCCGACAATGTGCTGCCCGAAGTGGGTTCCATCATTCAGATGCCCATCACAGAGAACACCCCGTTTGGCTTCCTCGGACGCGTAGCTTCCATCGAGAAAGGGGATGTCATCACGGTGACAACCGAAACCGTTCCCTTGGACGAAGCCTATCCAAACCTGTCGATCGACGCCGATTTGACCAAGATTACCAACGTGCTTGGCATCTTCGATGAAGAGGGCAACGAAGTGGAGTACTACATTGAGGATATCGACAAAGACCAGTCTGTTGCCGAAGGAAGACAGACCAGAGGATGGTCGGTTGACAAAAGCAAGAAAGAAGACAGGGACAAAATTACGGAGTTCGACTGGGAGAAGAAACAACTCTTAATCCCCATCCCCGAAAAATGGGTCGAGCATTTCACCAAAGAGAATATCGACATTAGTGGTCTCCTGGAATTTTCGTTCGAAGGCAGCGACATCAAAATCGACAACAAGGATGGAGTCAAATACATCGATGTCGACATTCGTCCACGGCTTTCCATTGGAGCCAAGTTCGAAGGGCATATCAAGCAACTGAAAATGAAGGGCTCGAAAGACGGGAAGAAGAAATGGGAGACCCCAAAACTCACCTTCAAGGGAGCCGTCGTCGTGGGCGGTGTGGTATTCCCCATCACTATTCCCATTTGGCTGAGGGCACAATTAGAGGGCGACTTCTCTGCCAACGTTGAGGTTAAATACAACAAATATTGGCGTTACCATCGCGTCTGGAAGAACTGGAAATGGACCGAACCCGATGACGACAAGACGGAAATCACCAAAGAGAATCCCTGGTTTGTCTCCTCATTCGAAGCAAGCGGAAAATTCAGCGTCGGCCCTGCCTTCGAAATCAACGTCGGAATCTATTCTTCCACCACAGGCATCGGAGTGGAGTGCTTTCCCAATGCCTATCTGAAGGCCGAGGCAGAGCTGTCGAGCTTGGATCCCTTCGATTTCAATCCTGAAGTAGAGGTAGGCTTGGGCATGGAGTGGCGCGCCTACTGCCGGGCAGAGTTGTTTGGCAAAAAGGTGGAACCCTTCAGCATGGACCTCCCCGACCTCACTTTCATCAAGCGCACGCTTTCCCTTTTCCCCAATGTCAGTGAGTTCGATGCCATCGGCGGGTCATCATCGGCCGATATCAGCTGGCAGAGCGACTCCTACTACCTGCTCGAACCGCTTGGTGTGAAGACGGGTACCACCATCTTCAAACGTGATTATACCGAAGACGCCAGCTATTTCCCCGAAGCCACAAATATCGACCGTAAAGGCCAACGACACTACAACGTGAATGCGACCGGGCTGAATGCAGGAACCACCTATTATGCCGCCCCCACCATCTCATGGCTTAAATGGAAGTGGGTTGCCGGCAAAGACAAATGGAAGCAGATACAAACCGAGGCCGGCTACAAGGTGATGTGGCGCTGTCAAGGACGCGAGGACATCTGGAGCATCGACATCAATGTGAACAACAATACCACTGCCCTTAACATCCCCTTCGAGGCTGCCACCTACGACGGATGGACCAAGCGACTGATGCTGGCCACCTACGACCCCGCAACAGGAATACTGAAGGGCACAGTGGAGACCAACTTCTACAACAATCCCGACGATAGGCGCATCGATGGCTTCGAGGCCAACTTGAACCTGGACGACACGGGATATATGACCAACTCGAAAGTGCTTGACAACGGTGCCTGTTACACCCAGATCAGGTTTGTCAAGATGGGAAAAGACAACTCAAGGGCCGTCGTGCAAGAACTACCTTTAGGAGAAGATGAATGTGGTTTAGGAGAACACTTAACATACTAATAGCATTATGAAAAAGATTATCATTCTAATATTGGGAATAGTAGTATTTGCCAGCTGCGAAAAGGAAGACGATGTCAACTTGGCAGTCTCACAGAGCGAATTGTCATTCACGGCAGAGAGTAGCGAACAAATTGTCGACATCATGACAGATGCCTACTGGAATTATGAGTACAGCGCCGAGTGGTTGCTCGTGCGCCAGCAGCAGGACAAGATCCGCGTCATCGTCAGCGAGAACCCCACCACGGCCGAACGGTCCGACGTGATTAAGATCACGGTGAATGGCGCCACGCAAAGGGAAATCAAGGTCACGCAAGAAGGTGCCGAGATTACCATCGACGGCAACACGGTGAATGTCAGCAGCAAGGGAGAGACGATTGCTGTCCCCATCCAGAGCAACGTGAAATGGACCGTCGACAACCAGATAGAATGGTGCAGCATTCAGAAGAATGGCAGCAATCTGGAGATCACCGTCGACAGGAACTACAAGATGGAGGAGCGCTCAGGAGCGATTACCATTCATTCGGGCGAGGTGTCGCACGACATCACCATCACCCAGCAGGGATGCGAATGGTTCGAGAGTTTCGAGATGGTCGAAGTGGAGGAAGGTCGTTTCTTCATGGGTGCCCAGAAGAGCTATTCGAGCGAAGCCAACTACGACGTGAACGCTTTCCAAATCGAGGCCCCAGTACATCAGGTGTCGCTCTCCACCTATGCCATCGGCAAGTTTGAGGTGACCCAAGCACAATGGGTGGCCGCCATGGGCAGCAATCCCTCGACCAACCAAGGCGACAACCTACCCGTCGAGAACGTCACCTGGCAACAGGTGCAGGAGTTCATCACCTTGCTGAACGAGGCTTCGGGCCTGAACTACCGACTGCCCACCGAGGCGGAATGGGAGTTTGCCGCCAAGGGCGGAAACCTGTCCGACGGACTCAAGTATAGTGGCAACTCGGTGCTGGGTGCTTGTGGCTGGTATTACTCCAACAGCGAGGCAACCACACACGAGGTGGGAACCAAGGAAGCCAACGAGCTGGGAATATACGACATGAGTGGAAATGTGCGCGAGTGGTGCAACGACTGGTTCGGCTCCTACGAGGCATCCGACATGCAGGACCCGCAGGGCACTAACCAAGGAAACTTGAAAGTGAACCGTGGAGGCAGCTGGGCCACACCCGCAGTCAACTGTCGCAACACCTATCGCCACACCGACTACCCCAACGAGTCCGCCCTCGACCTGGGCTTCCGATTGGCCATCAGCAGTGAGGGGATGCAATAAACTTTCGTCGCACAAAAGATCACAGAAACCACAGAAAGTGTTCCAAGCCTTTCTGTGGTTTCCGTTTATGCGGTCAGAATATCAACCAAAGATTATATTAACCCAACTTTGACACTTTACTTCTTATTTTTCTTGCTAATCAGCTATTTGCCTGTTCTCGCTATGGTGACTGTGTTCTACAAACTTTTATTTTCCGGAACGGCATTTTCTTGTAGTTCAACATGGAGTAGATGTC
>JAFZSR010000043.1 GCA_017619275.1 Prevotella sp.
AGCCTCACTATGCTTCAGACTGCGATGCAAAGGTACCAACAATAGTCTACATAAGCAAATTGCAGGCCGAAATTTCAGCCTGCAATTTGACCTATAGAGCAACATGTGGTGTTTTCCAGCCTGCAAAATGACCTATACGCCGAAATTCATCGTCGACGAGTGCGATGCCATCGCCCCCTATCTGCCCGTTTCTTACGGCACGGAGTACGGCTCCGAGATTGGACGCGCCACCCGCATCGCCGTGTTTGCCCTCAAGGCCCGCACGCTGCTCTATGCCGCCTCGCCGCTCCACAACCCCTCTAACGATCAGGCAAAGTGGGTCGCAGCCGCCGAGGCTTGCAAGTACATCCTCGACAATGCCTCCAATTGGGGACTGAAGCTCAGCGCCTACGGTTCGCTGTGGGGACACGATGCCTTCTTCAATCAGGAGCTCATCTTCGGCCTTGGACGTGGCGAGAGCAACGCCTTCGAGATGGCCAACTACCCCGTTGGTGTGGAGAACGGCTCTTCGGGCAACTGTCCCACGCAAAGCCTGATCGATCAGTATGAGTATCAGGACAACGGCGAGACCTTTGGCCATCGTTATCCCAGCAGCATCGACCTCAACGCCGTCAATCCTTACGACGGCCTCGACCCACGCTTTGCCCTCACCATCGTGAAGAACGGCGATGAATGGCCCAGCAACGGCGCCCAGAAGAAGGTGATTGAAACCTTCGCCGGCGGATTCAATGCTGCCCCGAAGTATGGCGCCACCCCCACGGGCTATTATCTCCGCAAGTACGTCGACGGCTCGTGTGTCACCACAGCCGACAACCAGACCTCACGCCGCCACACATGGATTCTGTTCCGCTTGGGCGAGTTCTATCTCGACTATGCCGAGGCCGTGTTCAATGCTACTGGCAGCGCCAACGATGCCACCTATGGCATGACCGCCAACGAGGCCATCAACGTGCTGCGCAAACGTTCCGACATCAAGATGCCTCTCTTTACCGAGGATGGCAGCGAATGGGTGGAGCGCTATGAGCGCGAGCGCTTGGTGGAACTGGCTTTCGAGAACCATCGCTTCTGGGATGTGCGCCGCTGGAAGAAGGGCGCCCAGTATTTCAAGGCCATTCAGGTGGCAAACATCAGCAGCGACCTGATGCTCACACGCTCCACCGTTACCCGCCAGTGGGATGAAAAGTTTAATTTCTATCCCATTCCCCAGTCTGAGATGAAGAAGAATCCCAACCTCACCCAGAACCAAGGATGGTAAATTTAGTTAGGAATTAGTAATTAGGAATTAGTAATTATGATTACCAAGAAATACAGTGGACTTCTGATAAGTTTATCATTTATCATTTGTCATTTAGCATTTAGCATGATGCTCGCATCGTGCGCTGAGGACGACGACAATGGTTCGGCCAATGTGGGACTGGGTATCAAGACGTTCTTCCCCACGAAGGTGGTCGCCAACCAGCCCGTCACCATTAATGGTTCGGGGTTCAACGACGTTACCGAAATCGAATTCCCCAATGGCGTGAAAGTCACCAATTTCGAGATTGTCAGCGACGACATGATCAGGGTCAACGCCCCCTCGGGCATCTCTCAGGCAGGCGGCAAGCTCATCGTGCGCACCGCTGCGAACACTGCCGAGTCGCTCCAGACCATGACCGTTGGAAACACGCAGGTTTCGGGATTCTCGAAACAGCCGGGCGAAACCGCCTCGGGCGGCGAGCTCATCACGGTGTATGGCACCGACCTGGAGTTCATCAATGGTGTTGAGCTGCTCGATGCCGACTCTGTGCCACAGCTCATCGACCACAAGGACTTCTATCGCAAGGGCACCAGCAACCTCATCTTCCGCGTTCCACAGAAGAACATCTACAAAGGCACCTTTGTAGGCATTCTGCACACCTACGACGGCAAGAGCTTCCTGCTCCCAGAGCTGGCCTACGAGCCAGGCGCCAACGAGGGCCACTGGGAGACGGTGAAGACCACCATCTGGAAGAACGACGGACAGCTCGGCGAAATCAACTGGAGCAGCGACTATCGCTTTGCCCCTGCAAGCAATTCCACGGGCGAGGAGTGCTACACCGTTCCGCTGGATGTATGGGAGAAGATGAAGTCGGAGACGTTCTACGCTACCATCAAGGGCGCCAGTCCGCAGATTCGCATCACCACCGGCTGGTGGAGCACCAACCTCTCTGACGACATCATGCCGGGCAATGAACTGCTCACCGACAATGGCGACGGCACCTGGACGCTTGAGATTAATCTGAGTGCTTCTGCCGATCTGCTCTCCCTGCTCGATGCTCAGCATCTGCTCTTCACCGGTAGTGGCTACACCGTAGAGGAACTCTACTTCTCTGGGGAAGAGTGGTTCGACGGTCCAGAAACGGAGGAAGTGAAGGTTCCTGTTTGGACCAACGGAGGCACGCTCGGCGAAATCAACTGGGGCAGCGACTATCGCTTCGCTCCCGAGAGCAATTCCACGGGCGAAGAGTGCTACACCGTTCCCATGGATGTTTGGAAGAGGCTGAAGACGGAGACATTCTACGCCACCATCAAGGGCGCCAATCCGCAGATTCGCGTCACCTCAGGCTGGTGGAGCGCCACCTGGACGGGCGACGACATCTTCCCGGGCAACGAGCTGCTGGCCGACAATGGCGACGGCACGTGGACGCTCACCATCAACCTCGCTGGCGACCCGCTGCTCGATGTGCTCGACGCACAGCACCTGCTCTTCACGGGTGGTAACTATACCTTGGAGGAAATCTACTTCATTGAATTAGTAGATGGAGGCGGAGGTGACTCCGGTCCCACCGAGACCGTCTTCTGGGAGAACAGCGGCTTCAGCCCAGTAAGTTGGAGCGGCACCTATCGCTTCGCCCTCGAGGGCCACGACTACAGCAACGAGTGCATCGGCGAATTCCCGCAGGATGTGTGGGATAAGATCAAGACCACCACGTTCTATCTGGTTGTCGAGGCTACCGACCCACAGATCCGCGTCACCAACGGCTGGTGGGATGTGCAGTGGAAGTCCGACTTCCAGCCCGGCAATGAGCTGCTCACCGACAATTATGACGGCACCTGGACGCTCGAAATCAACATCGACGGCGACCCGCTCGTCGACACGATTGACGAGAAGCACATCCTCTTCACGGGCGACAGGTTCACGCCGGTGAAACTCTACTTTAAGTAATCAACAAACCGATTCATAATTATAGTTTAGTTAATTAGATTGTTGATTCATCAACAAAACCTCGGTACCCCTCAGGCGGGTTTGCGAAAAATCGGAGCCTGACGATACCGAGACAGCTTGAACGAGAGGACGCGACATGCGGTTGCGTCCTCTCATTTCGTATAGCCAAAAAAATACGGAAAATGAAGGGTAATTTTTCTGGCGGCAGCGAGAATTAATCATAATTTCCCAAAATTTCTTTCCATTTCCATTTATTCCACCCGCGAAAATTTTCACTTTCAAAAAAAAGTTGTACTTTTGCAAGCCGAATGGCATCTATGACCATTGGCTTGTGATGAAACGCCTAACTTTTATACTTATTATTACAACTTATGAAAAAACTGTTTCTTTCTCTCCTGCTCATGGTAGCAGCATCTGCTCAAGCAGCAGAAAACCCCGTGTTGAAAATTGAGGGTGGTCAGGTGCAAGGCGTGTTGGCCGACGACCATCCCGACGTCTTCGTCTATCGTGGCATCCCCTACGCCGCTCCCCCCATCCGCGAGAACCGCTGGAAGGCTCCACAGCCCGTGGTGCCCTGGAAGGGCGTGAAGATTTGCGACACCTTCGGCCGTCCCAGCTATCAGGCCATCCAGTACACCGGTGGCTACTACACCGAGTGGGGCTATGGCAAGGAGGCCGCCTTCAGCGAGGACTGTCTGTATCTGAACGTTTGGACCAAAGCTCCCGGACAGGTAAACAAAAAATTGCCCGTGGCGCTGTGGATTCATGGCGGCGGCTACCGCGAGGGCTTCGGCTCCGAGCCTGAGTTCGACGGACAGGAGTGGGGCGCCAAGGACGTGGTGCTCGTCTCCATCAACTACCGTCTGGGCATATTCGGCTTCCTCACGCATCCCCTTTTGGCCGAAGAGAGCCCCAACAAGGTTTCTGGCAACTACGGCATCCTCGACCAGATTGAGGCCCTGAAGTGGATCAAGAAGAACATCGCCCAGTTTGGTGGCGACCCCAACAACGTCACCATCTTCGGCCAGAGCGCCGGTGGCGGCAGCGTGCGCACGCTGTGCGAGAGTCCCCTGGCTCGCGGTCTGTTCCACAAGGCTGTCATCATGAGTGCCCAAGGCCTCGCCATCCCCAATCCTAACGGAGGCGGCATGATGGGTGGCCGCTACGGCGGTGGCTCTATCGAGGATGCGGCCAACAATGCCAAGAAGATGTTCGACTGGGCCGGACTGACCGACCTGCAGAAGATGCGCCAGGCCAGCACCGAGACCGTCTTCGCACTGCCCACCATCTACCAGCAGGTGAACAGCGCCGGACAGCAGCAAGGCGGCGGCATGATGGGCATGATGCGCATGGGCATGGGCTTTATGCCGATGCTCGACGGTTATGTCAGCGTGAAGAGCTTCGACGATGCCACCCGCGAGGGCACCCTGGCCGATGTACCTTATATGATTGGCTTCACGCTCAACGACATGGGCAATATGGCCCCCAACATTGCCGAGTTCTGCAAGGTTCGCGCACAGAAGGGCGGCAAGGCATGGGCCTACGAGTTCGCCCGTCCGTTGCCCGACGATGGCAGCCATCCCGAGGTGACGCAGCGCTTGCGTGGCGCCTTCCACAGCAGCGACCTCTGGTTCGTGTTCAAGAGCCTCAAGCACTGCTGGCGTCCTTGGACCAAGGGCGACTGGGACCTCTCCGAGAAGATGCTGACGGCATGGACCAACTTCGCCAAGTACAGCGACCCCAACGGCCCCAAGGGCGGCGTTTGGCAACCCTGCACCGAGAAGAATCCCAAGTTCATGGTGTTCAAGCTGAACGACAAGGATGCCGAGGCTTCCGTCTTCGGCGAGCCTGAGGTTGCAGCTCAGCAGGGCTTCGGCTTCGGCGGTGGCTTCGGTGCGCCCGGCGGCGCCCCTGGCCGTGCTCCAGGCAACAGAAGATAACCAACCCATTCTTTCACAAGAGGCTGTGTCAAATTAGAAAAACAACGGATTAAGACGAATTTCACGGATTTGACGAATTCTATTACTTGTTGTTAATCAAGAATAATTGAAATCTGTTTAATCCGTGAAATCTGTTTTAATCCGTTGTTTATCAGAAAAGATGGTGTTTTGAAACATCCTCTTTCATTAATAAAAGCGGATAGCCCCGTTTCTGTATCTGTCGGTCTATCCGCTCATGTTCGTAGTCATCTTTTATATCTACAGCCCCTCGATTTCGTTGACGGTGAGACCAGTAACCTCGGCAATATCCTCGACTGTGTAGCCCTTGGCCTTCATGCGGCGGGCAGAGTCGGCGGCTTGTTTGTAGGCGGCATTGTCAATTTCGGTGTAAGGGTTTTCGCCCTGCTGCCACTGGTCCCAGTCGATGTCTGACAGGTAACGCTCCACCTGCTGGCGCAGGGGCTTAATGTCGGTAGTGGCCGTCTGCCAGAGGTCAGCATCCGAAACTTGTGCATAGCCGTGAACCAGCACATTGCGCATGCTGATAATGAGCCTCCACGGCAACTCGTCATGTGTCTCGCGGAAATGGCGCGTCAGCATATTGGCGGCCTCGCCGATAACCTAGATATTCTTCATGACAGAATAATAGATGCGGATGTCACCGACGAAATCATCGAAGGTGATGCCACCAACAATCTGCTCCACGTTTTTGGGCATATTTCAGAATGTCCTCCAACCGCCTATCTCTGCGGTGCTCTCTCATAAATCAGTTTTCTGTCTTTATTTATACTGTCCACTGCCCACGGACGCAGTGTGCCGTCCTCTACCAAGTCAACCTCGCAGTGAAGCAGGTCTTCAAGATCCACCTTCATGCCCGCAATCTTCAAGAGGCCGATGGGCTGGCTGCGGTCGTACTGCACGAGGATGTCAATGTCGCTCCACGGCCTCTGCTCGCCACGTGAATAAGAGCCAAAGAGCCATGCCTTCACGACGGGCTGGGTCTTGAAGTAGTCGGCGATGACGTTGTTGATTGTCTGGGTGCTCATAAGCGTGTCGTTAAGATATTCACTGCAAAGGTACAAAACTTTCCGTAATTAACGCGCACTCTCCCCATTTTTTCATGCATATTTAGGCGAAGATGCCTCATCTCGTCCCAGAATCGTACTGAATATCCCAAAAATTTGGCAGAAAGCATTATTATGCTTACCTTTGCAGCGTCGGCATAGAAAACGAACGTCCACATTGAGTTGAAACGACTATACTATCTCGATTCGCTAAAGGTAATGCTCACGCTGCTGGTGGTGTTCCATCATGCAGCCGAACCCTATTCCCCTTATACGGCATGGCCCTATACACCCAGCAACGCTGACGAGGTGATGCCCTGGATATGGCACTTCCACTCTGTGAACGCTGCGTTCTTCATGGGCTTGTTCTTCCTGATAGCAGGGTATTTCGTACCGAGGAGTTACGACAAACAAGGCTTCTCGGTGTTCGTTCAGAAGAAGCTGATCAGGTTGGGGATTCCCGTTGTCGTTGTTGCTGCCATCCTCTCGCTGGCCACAAAACAGTTGGAGGTGGGGCATCTGTGGTATGTGGAGAGCCTTTTGCTGTTCAGTCTGGTCTATGCTTTGGTGCGACGATTCGTCCAACCCATCAAAGCCAGCTGTCGACTTTCGCTGGGCGTCCTGCTGGCAGTGGCCCTCGTAATGGGTATCGGCAGTTATTTTATCCGTCAAGTGAGTCCCCAGGATCATTGGATTTGGGTTCTTGGCGTTGTCCACATCGAGCCCGCCCATTATCTGCAATATGTCATCATGTTCGTGTTGGGCGTCTTGGCCTACCGCTTCCAATGGCTCGACAAGATGCGAAACAGCGTTGGCGCCCTTTCGCTCCTGATCGGTGTGGCTTTGGCCATAGGCAACTACCTGCGCGATGGTGGAGCATGGAATGATTTCGTGACTCGCTGGTTTGGCATCTACGAGTCGCTGTTGTGCATCTTCCTTAGCTTCGGGCTTTTGTGGTTGTTTAGGCAGTTTGTCAACCAGTCCAACGCCTTCCAGCAGTGGCTCGCCGAACAGGCATACGGTGCCTACATCATCCATCTGTTCATCCTGCTGGCCGTGCAGAATGCAACGGATCAGATACTCTTGCCTGGCATCGTCAAATTCTTCCTCATCGCTATCATCACAAGCATCCTCTCTTTCTTCCTCACTTATCTCTTGCGACTGATTCCAGGAGTCAAACGGGTCCTGTAGCTTGTAGAATTATTGAGAAAGAAAGAAATAGCGGGAAATAAAGATTGAAACGAATTACCCTAACTGAAATCTAATTCTTTTAATGGCTATTTCAGAGCCACATTAGTGGCTCAAATGAAATACAAATAAGAAGAAATCTTGTCGTCATCCTTTGCTGGTAATTCAGAAATTTGTAACTTTGCAAACGAACTACGATACTATATTCAAAATGAACAACAACAAAAAGGAAGCATCGGTAATCCGCTTCGATATGGACGGCCCGGTGAAGCAGGGCGTCCCCAAGTATCTGGAGAATATGACAGAGGAGGTGCGCCGCGACAAGAACGACGAGGTGACGGCCTACGTTCTGAAACGGAAGAAGTAGAAGGCCCGTTAGCCGTCATTGAACTTTTGGCCACATATATTCGTTTCGGATAAAGCTGTGGCGACCTCCAAAATTTTGGTAACGATTTTTCGATCTGTACGGTTGGAATGGCATCGTGAATGAAAACAGAAAATACAGCTTGATCTTTCGAAACGAATTTTCCTAATTGCCTATAATTTTGCTCACGAAGTCAAGTTTCGCAAGTACTTTGCGCAGCCCCGACT
>JAFZSR010000044.1 GCA_017619275.1 Prevotella sp.
AAGTCGGTATCGATATCAGGCAGCGAGATACGGTCGGGGTTCAGGAAACGCTCAAACAGCAGGTCGTACTTCAGGGGGTCGATCTTGGTGATACCCAGGCAGTAGGCCACCACACTACCGGCAGCCGATCCACGACCGGGACCTACCATCACACCCAGCTCGTCGCGGGCCGAGTTGATAAAGTCCTGCACAATCAGGAAGTAGCCCGGGAAACCCATCGTCTTCATAATGTGCAGCTCGAATTTTACGCGCTCCTCAACATCCTTTGGTATAGGGCTGCCGTAGCGTCTCTCGGCTCCTTCGTAGGCCAGTTTGGCCAGGTAGTCGGCCTCGAACTTAATACGGTATATCTTGTCGTAGCCGCCCAGCTTCTTGATTTTCTTCTCGGCAGCCTCAGGGTCCAGCGGGTTCTCTCCGTTCTCGTCGGTGGTAAACTCCTCAAACAGCTGCTGCTCGGTAAACTTCTGTCGCCACTCCTCCTCGGTACCGAAACTCTCGGGGATAGGGAAGAAGGGCATAATTGGGTCGGCATCCAAGCTGTAGGTCTCCACCTTATTTAATATCTCAACGGTGTTGGCCAGTGCCTCGGGCACATCGCTGAAGATGTCGTTCATCTCCTGCTGGGTCTTGAACCACTCCTGCTTGGAGTAGAGCATGCGCGAGGGGTCGTCGAGGTCCTTGCCAGTGCTGAGGCAGAGCAGATGGTCGTGGGCCTCGGCGTTCTCCTGGTCCACGAAGTGCACATCGTTGGTGCAGATGAGCTTGATGCCATATTCGCGGGCCAGCTCGATGAGCACCTTGTTGGCCTGCTGCTGCAGGGGGAAGGTCTCGCGGTTGGCACGGATGGTGGGGTCGGTCACCTTGTGGCGCTGCAGCTCCAGGTAGTAGTCGTCGCCAAACACACGGTGATACCACTCCACGGCCTCGCGGGCGCCGGCCATGTCGCCATTCAGGATTTTCTTGGGCACCTCGCCGGCGATGCATGCCGAGCACACGATAAGTCCTTCGTGGTAATGTTCCAGGTCTTCGCGGTCGGTGCGGGGGCGCATATAATAGCCGTCAGTCCACGAGCGGCTCACCAGCTTGATCAGGTTCTTGTAGCCCACATAGTTCTTGGCCAGCACGATGAGGTGGTAGCCGCTCTGGTCTTCCTTGCCTCGGCGCAGCGACTTCGAGCCATAGCGCGACACATACATCTCGCAGCCAAAGATGGGCTTGAAAGGCTCAAGTCCCTGCTTCTTCCTGTCTTTGTTCACGTCCATACAGATGTCGTGAAACTCTTTGATGCCAAACATGTCGCCGTGGTCGGTGATGGCCAGTCCACGCTGGCCGTCCTTCAGCGCCTTGTTCACCAAATTCTTTATCTTCGACTGTCCGTCGAGTATAGAATAGTACGTGTGTACGTGCAGATGTATAAAGTCTTCCATATTCGTCGTTATTGCTATTTATGTTCTCTTCTGTTCTTTTGTTCGGCTTTTGTTGTTTTGTTCGGCTGGATTTGCAATCCAGCCGCAGTGAGTATAAGGATTTGTAATCCGCCTAATTTCATCGCAGTGAGTATAAGGATTTGTAATCCGCCTTATTTCATCATCTTTATTCTCAATTGTTGGCTGGATTTTAATTCGCTTTATTTCATCATTATTCTCTTTAATCGCATTACAAATGCTTATACTCAATGCGGTCGGATTGCAAATCCGACCAAACGACCGCTCTGTTGTTTGGCTGATCCAGCCGCAGTGAGTATGAGGATTTGTAATCCGCCTTATCATCATGCTTCTGTTATAATTCCATTATCACATTAAGCAATCCTTTCATTCCAGCATAGTTGCGGGCCGAGCTATACAAATAGTCCTCTGGTCGCTCCACAATTTCCTGTTTTACTGGATTCAAATGGATATAGTCTATTTTTGCTTAAAAAAGTCATAGGTATAGAGCTGTTCCACATAGTTTCCTTCCTGCCAAAAACGGTAGTTCTTGATTTTCTTGTCATTATTACCAGCAAACCAACATCTGTCGAGAATCCATGCCTTCCTACTCTCTTGCAGATTATTCTCAATAGCCGACAGAATCTTTTTGTTGGTATATTTCTTGAAATCTCGAAGAATATCCGACAATCTGATGTCAGCTTTGTTTGTTCCTGCAATCATGTGCAAATGATTGGTCATCAGCACCCATGCGTAAATGTCAAGACCTTTTTGTTCCTGACAATATGCGAGAGATTCAACCACAATGCGTTTATAAGCAGGACGGGTGAATATGTCCACCCAATCAATGACTGTGGTTGTTGTGAAATATAATTCCTTAGTCAGAGTGATTGCTCCCATCATTCATCGTATTCTATTCAATCGCATTGCAAATGCTTATACTCACTGCGGTCGGATTGCAAATCCGCCCGAACGACCGCCCGCTGTTCGTGTTGTTCGGCTCTTGTTCGGCTGGATTTGCAATCCAGCCGCAATGAGTATAAGGATTTTTAATCCGCCTTATCATCATCTGCATCCTCTTTCATCGCATTTCAAATGCTTATACTCACTGCGGTCGGATTGCAAATCCGCCCGAACGACAGCCCGAACGACCGCTCTGTTGTTCTCAGTTTGCAAAATTACGAAAAGTCGAGGGAAATACAAAGGGAAATCTTGCTTTTATTTTCATTCACAAGATTGCCGAATGGGGCGTCGATGAACACCGCTTTGAGTATCAGCCTTTTTAATGCGAAATCATCACTTGATGTTTCTTTTTTCTTGAAGCCATAAAAAAAGAGGGGAATTTGGCACGAATATCAAAAAAGATTTTGTATCTTTGCGCCCAGTAATCACAAGCAAGTTCTATTATTAACTACAAACTTTCTACGCTTATGGCAAAGACTCCAACCCCCCACATCGGGGCACAGTATGGCGAAATAGCCGAAACCGTCATCATGGCTGGCGACCCCTTGCGCGCCAAGTTCATGGCCGAGAACTTCCTCGAGAACCCCATTCAGTTTAACAATGTGCGTGGCATGCTGGGCTTCACCGGCACACACGACGGCAAGCGCGTCAGCGTGATGGGCCACGGCATGGGCATCCCCAGCATCGGCATCTACACCTACGAGCTCTTTCATTTCTACGACGTGAAAACCATCATCCGCGTGGGCAGCGCCGGCAGTATCCACCCCGACCTGCACGTGGGCGACCTCTGCATCGCCATGGGTGCCTGCACCAACAGCAACTATGGCTCGCAGTATGAGCTGCCCGGCGTCTTCGCACCCATTGCCGACTTCGACTTGCTACGTGGCGCCGCCGACGCCTGCGACCGCCTGGGCTACCGCTACAAGGTGGGCAATGTGCTGTCGAGCGACACCTTCTACACCGAGAACCCCCACAACGACAAGTGGATGAACATGGGCGTGCTCACCGTGGAGATGGAGGCTTCGGCACTCTACATGAACGCTGCTCGCGCCGGCAAGCGCGCACTGGTGATCCTCACCGTTTCCGACCACATCCTCACGGGCGAGGCCACCACCGCCGAGGAGCGCCAGACCACCTTCACCCACATGATGGACGTAGCCTTCTCGCTGGTATAATAACTACAACACTGCGCCATGAAAGTCATCAACATCTCTGAACAGTGCACGGTCGTCAACCAGTATATGTGCGAGTTGCGCGACAAGAGCTATCAGAAGAACCGTCTGCTGTTTCGTAACAACATCGAGCGCATAGGCATGATGATGGCCTACGAGCTGTCGAAAACGTTGCAGTACAAGGCTAAAACCGTGACCACGCCCCTGGGCACGCTGGATATCCCGCTCATCAAGGACGACCTGCTCATTGCCACGGTGCTGCGTGCCGGTCTGCCCTTCCACGAGGGTTTCCTGCAGGTGTTCGACCACGCTGCCAGCGCCTTCGTGTCGGCCTATCGCATGTACACCAACCGCGAGCATACCGAGGTGGGCATCCACACGGAGTATATGGCAGCCCCGTCGGCCAAAGGCAAGACGCTCGTCATCGTCGACCCCATGCTGGCCACAGGCGGCTCCATGGTGGCGGCCTACGAGGCACTGCTGCGCACGGGTCGCCCTGCGCAGGTGCACATTGCTTGCGTCATTGCCGCCCCCGAAGGCGTGGAGATGCTGCGGCAAAACGTTGCCGACGACACCACCCTGTGGTGCGCCGCCATCGACCCCGGCATGAACGAGCACAAATACATCGTGCCTGGATTTGGCGACTGCGGCGACCTCTGCTACGGCGAGAAATTATAGGCACATATAGCCCCTCAAATTTTGGAGTACGAGATTTTTGAAAAAGTCGTTGATTTTTTTGAAAAAGTCAACGACTTTTTTTCGAAGGTCGTGCTCCTTTCTATTTTTGACGTCGTTTGGCCCACCAAAAAGGCTAATTTTTGTTAAAAATCGACGGAAAATTTTAGAAAAACTTGTTCGTTCTAAAATATTAGAATATCTTTGCAGCGTAAATTCTAAAACTTTAGAAAAAAGCAGAAATGATGAACGGAAAAAAACAGTCACAACTGACGAAGGCCGAAACGCAGGTGATGAACGCCCTGTGGAGCCTGCCAGCCGAGGGCGCCTCGTCGTCGGAAATCATGGAGCAGATGCCCGAGCCCAAGCCAGCCCCCACCACATTGCTTACGTTCCTGAAAATATTGAAGGAAAAGGGTTTCGTGGCCACGGAGAAGATGGGCAAGGCGCTGCGCTTCACGCCCATGATGAGCCGCGACCAGTATACCCGCCAGTACATGACAGAGGTGAAGAACTCCTTCTTCGGCGGCTCGTTCGCCTCGCTGGTGTCGTTCTTTGCCAAGGACGAGCAGCTGACGAAGGAAGATTTAGAAGAATTGGAGAAGATTATTCAAAGCCAAAAAGCGAAATAGCATGCTGACCGAATTCTTGATTTACGACTTGAAGGTGGCTGTGCTCATAGCAGTATTCTACGTCTGCTACCGCCTACTGATGGAGCGCGACACCATGCACCACACCAATCGCGTGGTGCTGCTCACGGGGTTAGCCCTTTCGTTGGTGCTTCCCATGTGCGTGATTACTCTGCACAAGACGCTGTGGTTGGAGCCGACAACAGTCTCGGAGGAAGCAGCAAGCACATTGGCAACGGTTTCGCCAGTCTACGGCCAGACTTCCACGGCGTGGCCTTTTATCCAAGCCCTGTTTGCCGCCGTGGTCATCGGCGGCATGATGGTCAGGCTGTTCTTCGTGATGCAGTCCTATCGTCAGTTGCGGCGAATGTTTAGCAACTGCGAACGCCACCTGCTGGACGACGGCACCGAGGTGGCCGTCACCGACGAACCGATACTCCCCTTCTCCTGGATGCGAACGATCGTTGTCAACCGACACGACTATGAGGAGCGCAATCCGCTCCTGCTGATACATGAACGGAGCCATATCCGGCTGCACCACAGCTGGGATGTGATCTTCGTGGAACTGCTCACCGTAGTCCAATGGTTCAATCCCGTGGTGTGGCTGCTGAGTCGCGACCTGCGCACCGTCCACGAGTACGAAGCCGACGAAGGTGTCCTCTCGCAGGGCTTCAACACCGCCCAGTACATCTCATTATTGATGACTAAGGCAACGGGCATCCAGGCCTATGCCCTTGCCAACGGCATCAACACCAGTGAAATCAAAAAACGAATTGAAATGATGATTAAAAGAAAATCCCCACGACTCTGCTGGCTCAAAGGCCTCTATGTCGTACCCATTGCCGCCCTCTCGCTGGCAGTGACAGCCAAAACCGTGACGGACTATCGCACCTTGCCGACGGAGGAGCAACCTACAGCCCTCCAAGTGGACGAAGCTGTGACGCCCGACGACAACGACCCCGTGTTCGATGTAGTCGAAGTGATGCCAGATTATCCTGGTGGTCAGGCCGCCATGATGGAGTTCATCATAAAGACGGTTAAATACCCCAAGGTGGCAATGGAGTATGGCGTCGAGGGCCGCGTGATGGTTCAGTTCATTGTAGAAAAAGATGGCAGTATAAGCAACATCAACGCCATCAAGGTAGTTGACGCCCAAGGTTCCGAGATTACAGTCGTTGGTTATAAGCCCGACATGACCGAGGAACAAAAGCAGAATGTTGACAAGCAGAACGAGGGCCTTCAGGCCTTGAAGGACGAAAGTGTCCGCGTTGTCAAGCAGATGCCCAAATGGACACCCGGCAAGCAGAGAAGCAAGACTGTTCGCACCCGCTTCTCCTTGCCTATGACGTTCCGGCTAGAATAATAGTTCTCATGCATTAGAACCACTGCATCAGCGCCCGAAGATAGGCAGTCAGCTCGGCTGCCATCTTTTGGTGCTGCCACAGCGAAGGATGCCAGTCGGCACCGTATTTCAGCGAGCCATCGGCGGGCGTGAAGTCGAAGCGGAACACTTCATGGTCGCCGTCTTTCTTTGCATTTTCCGCGATTTCATCGAGTGTTTTGCGTGCCACGTCGAGTTCCTTCCCGTTCAGCATGGAACCTGTGAGCAGCACGATCTTAGCCTTTGGGTTCTTGCCGCGAATCTGGCGCAGCAGCTGCTCGTAGGCTTGGCGGAAGAGTTTCACGTCGTAATTGCGGGTAGAAAGGTCGTTGGTGCCCAGGTTGATGCACACCACATCGGGACGGAAACGATTGAAGTCCCAGCGCTCGGCTTCCAACGTGCCGGGCTGGCGCAGACTGACATCGGTGGCATAGATGGTGTAGTCGTATTGGGTGGACATCGATGTGGTGGGTGTTCCCGTCTTCGGCCCGTTGTAGTGGCGGTAGACGCCAATGCCACTGCGAGCCACGATTTGCGCCTTGGCATCGAGGGAGCGAGCCGTCAGCTGGGCATAGCTGTAGTAGTGGTTCTCCGTTTCATATTGGAAATGGTCGCCCTCGTAGGTGTCCTCGTTGCCGTAGGCACAAGTGATGCTATTACCGATGAATTCGATGTTTTTTGTAGGTAATGCGGGTGCATCGCACACGGGGCCGTCGAAGACAAACCCCCAAAACTCCGGCCGCATCTCATAGCCCTCGATGATGTACATCAGCCTCACGGTGTGCTGGGCACGAGGCAGGGCAGTGGCGAGCGTCACCACCGAGTCGCGCTGTCCGCGGAAGGCCACCTTAAACGGCTCGGCCTCGTCGATCTGTGCCATGAAGTAGCCACTACCAGGCTTGCAGATGAGTTTCGCGCTGGTGCCCTCAAAGGCCGTGTTGATTTGCACGCCGGGATAGTTCCAGGCAGGGCGCTCTGGGTTTTGGAACGAGATACGTCCCACATACTGGATGTGCCCGTCGGTGGGCTTCACAATGTTTCCCTGCAGGGGCAGAGTGTGCTGGGCCGTAGCAGTCATCACGACCAAGGCCAAAAGAATAAATGAGAAATGTTTCTTCATTTTTATATTACATCAGTTAGTTATTGAAAATCCATCGGTCGGGAATTTTTGTCATCTGGCGCACGAATTGTCGGAATAACATGATAACGCTCATTATTAAAAGAATAATGAAGAAATCAAGGATGTCGTTTTCCAGATGCAGTGATTCCCTAAGGATTTCGGAAGTACAGATGGCTATCACCATCCACATCATTCCCTCCAAAAAGTTCCATGTTTTATTGGGCTTCCACCCGTTCTTTTCCTTGACAAAGCAGATGACGATGCCTATCACCATCAGCACAATACAAACAATCCGAAAAGTCATCATTCAGTTTTTTATATCTGTTTGTTATTTCATTATTCTAACGTGCACGGCACCGAGATATTATTGGGGTGGCACTCCACCCTGCTTTTTTTCCTGCTTCAGTGTGTCGCTTGCAGGGTTGTAGACTTCCACTATTACGGGGGCGATGCCCTGGCGGAGAATGCCTATCTGGCGGGCAGCACTCCACGAAAGGTCGATGATGCGACCACGACCAAAGGGACCGCGATCGGTCACTCTCACAATGACGACACTGTCGTTGGCGGGGTTGGTCACCTTGAGCAGGGTGCCAAACTTATGTGTGCGATGGGCGCAGGTGAGGCTGTCGTGGTGCAGTCGCTCGCCGCTGCTGGTAAGCCTCCCCGTGGCACGCTTGCCATAGTAGGAGGCGATGCCCTTTTGCGTCTGGCCGATGGCCAGACTAAATGATAAATGAAAAATGATAAATAAAAAAGCGACCTTCGGTCTAAATGATAAATGAAAAATGATAAAGGATAAATTACGAAGCTTACCAACGATGTTGGAAAGCGCTACGGTGTGACGGCTGCTGGCGCAGCTTTTATCATTTATCATTTTTCATTTATCCTTTAGGTTTGCGGCCAAAGCCGCAAACCGTTAAACAATGCCCTGAGCCATCATGGCATGTGCAACCTTCATGAAGCCGGCCACGTTGGCACCCTTCACATAGTTGATGTAGCCACTGGGCTCCTTGCCGTACTTCACGCACTGGGCGTGGATGCCCGACATGATTTGGTGCAGACGCTGGTCAACCTCCTCTGCCGTCCACGACATGCGCATGGAGTTCTGCGTCATCTCCAGTCCGCTGGTGGCCACGCCACCGGCATTCACGGCCTTGCCAGGAGCGAAGAGCTGTCCGGCGGCGATGAACTTGTTCACAGCCTCGGCGGTGCAGCCCATGTTGCTCACTTCGGCCACGCAAAGCGGCTTATGAGCGAGAATTTGGTCGGCATCGTCGCCGTTCAGTTCGTTCTGCGTAGCGCAGGGCAGGTAGATGTCGGCCTTCTGCTCCCACGGGCGCTTGTTGGCGAAGAACTGTGAGCCTTCAAACTCCTCCTCGTAGGGCTGGCAGATGTCGTTGCCGCTGGCACGGAGCTCGAGCAGGTACTCAATCTTCTCGGCGTCGAGTCCAGCGGGGTCGTAGATGTAGCCGTCGGGGCCGCTGATGGTGATGACCTTGGCGCCCAGCTCGGTAGCCTTCTTGGCGGCGCCCCATGCCACATTACCGAAGCCAGAGAGGGCCACCGTCTTGCCCTTGATGTCGAGACCGTGGGTCTCCAGCATGTGATGCACGAAATAGAGGGCGCCGAAGCCCGTTGCCTCGGGACGCAGGATGCTGCCGCCCCACTCCAGGCCCTTGCCGGTGAGGGTGGCGCCGTGGAACTGCGAGGTGAGCTTCTTATACATGCCGAAGAGGTAGCCAATCTCGCGGCCACCCACGCCGATGTCGCCGGCGGGCACGTCCATGTCGGGGCCGATGACCTTATAAAGCTCCATCATAAATGCCTGGCAGAAGCGCATGATCTCGGCATCGCTCTTGCCACGCGGTGCGAAGTCGCTACCGCCCTTGCCGCCGCCCATGGGCAGGGTGGTGAGGGCGTTCTTGAACGTCTGCTCAAAGCCCAGGAACTTCAGGATGCTCAGGTTCACCGACGGGTGGAAGCGCAGACCGCCCTTGTAGGGGCCAATGGCGCTGTTGAACTGTACACGGTAGCCGATGTTCACCTGCACCTCGCCCTTGTCGTCGACCCAGGGCACGCGGAAGGTGGTGATGCGCTCGGGCTCCACGATGCGCTCCACTATCTTGGCTTTCTCAAACTCAGGGTGCTGGTTGTACACGTCCTTGATGCTCTCCAGGACTTCGCGCACAGCCTGCAGGAATTCCAACTCGCCTGGATGCTTGCGTTCCAGGTTCTGCATGATTTTCTCAACTTCCATAGTTTTCAGGTTTTAAAGTTAATCCGTATGGGGTTTATAGTAGTGCGCAAAGATAGTACTTTTTCCGTGAAGCACCAAATTATTTCGCTGTTTTTTTGTCGTTTTTTGGGTTGAGCAGCCGAAAACGCCAAGAATGATTCGATTTATCCTGCGCCCCGTTCAAATATTCCCCAGATACACATGGTGGATGCCTTCTTCCACAGCGATGTGCTTGGCGGCTTTTAGCGTATGGACGGGGGTGGGCGGTGTCTGGAGCATCTTATAGCGGGGAAAGAAACGGCTGAAGTGGAGCGGGGCTTCGGCAAGACCGTCGGCAACGAGCCAACGACACATGCGGCGAATCATCTCCATGTCGTCGTTGACGCCGGGGATGACAAGGTTGGTGATTTCTATCCACACGCCGGCATCGCGCATGGCAAGGATGGTGTCGAGCACGGGCTGCAGGTGGCCGCCGCTGACGCGCTGGTAAAGGCCGTCGCTGAACGACTTCAAGTCGACGTTGGCAGCATCAAGAAAAGGCAGGAGGTCGGCGAGCGGCTCCGGGCACACATAGCCCGCCGTGACAAGGATGTTCCAAAGCCCCGCATCCTTAGCCCGTCGGGCGGTGTCGGTGATGTACTCGATATAAGTGAGTGGCTCGGTATAGGTGTAGGCAATGCCCGGACAGTGGTGCTTCAGGCAGAGGGCCACGACGGCTTCGGGCGAGAGGTTGTAATAATCGGCTTCGGTGGGCGCAACTTGCGAGATGTCGTGGTTCTGACAGTTCAGACAACGGAAGTTACAGCCCGTACAGGCGATGGAAAGGCACTGGGTGCCGGGATGAAAATGATAGAGCGGCTTTTTCTCCACAGGGTCGATGGCCAGCGCACACGGCTTGGCATAGACTTCGCTGACGAGCACGCCCCCGTGGTTGCGGCGACTGCGACAGAGGCCCGTCTTGCCATCGGCGATGCGACAATGGTGCGGACAGAGCTGGCACTCCACCTTCCCGTCGTCCAGACGCTGGTAATAACGGCACTCGCTATCCATCAGAGCAGACGCTCGATTTCCTTTTCCAGGTCGTCAATCTGCGAGGAACGCTTCTGCAAGGCGTTGTTGCGGTCGATGAGGAAGAACTCGGGCAGCACCTGCACGTTGTACGACACACACGACTCGCCTTCGGGGTCGTAGACGGCTATCCACGGCAGCTTCTCCACGGCCTGCTTCCACAGATGGACATCGCTGTCGATCGACACCTGGTAGATTTCCAGTCCGCGGGCGTGGTAGCGGTCGTAGAGTTCGCGCAATTTCAAGATGCGAGCGCCCGACTCTGGCGTGGCGAAGACGTGGAAATCGAGCAGCACCACCTTTCCGCGCAACTCCGAGAGCGTGTGCAGGTGGCCCTGGAGGTCGGGCAGTTGCAGGTCGATAATATCCGACAGGATGACACGTTCCTCCTGCTGCAAGCGCTCCCGACGTGCGGCAGCAATGCGCTCGTTGGTGATGTCGCGCTCCACCATATTATAAAGCTGCTGGGCACGCTCCGAGTGGGGGTAGTACTCCTTCCAGCAGGTGGCCACGGCTCGGTAGGCGCGGCCGTCGAGGCTGTCTTGCATCTCAAAGACGGTGCTGGTGGGCCAGTAGAGATGGCTGAGCGTCTGCGAAAGGGCGAAGTAGGCGTAGGAACTCTGCGGCTCTTGGAAGATATAATTCATAATCACGCTGTCCTTGTACTGGCGCAAGATGGTGGTGAGCGAGTCGACCATGGTCTGTCCCATAAGCGAGGCATTCTGCTCCACCTCAAACACGCGTTGCTGCAGTCGGCTGTGGGCCTGTGCCAGCTGGCGAATCTTCTCGCAGTTCTCCGAGCCGCTCACGCTGTAGTTCTGCGCCATGCCGGGCATCGAGGCCTTGATGCTGACGGTCTCGGTGCTGTCGATGGCCACGTTGAGCCACTGGTTGTTCACACGCAGCACATACAGCTCGGGGCCCGTGGTGGGTGCCGGCTGACTGAAACGGAAGTGGCCGTCGGCCGAGAGGCGGGCAGAGTCGAGCAGCACGATGCCCGCGAGCGAGCGGTTGTAGAGATAAAGCGTGGAGTCGTTGGCGCCCTCGATGGTGCCCTCAACGGTGAACGTGGGTCCGCGCTGACAGGCGGCAATGGCCATCACAGCCATCAGCAGGTATGCTAATTTTTTCATGCTTTTATGGTTTCCATTCTTTTGCGGTGCAAAAGTACAAATAAAATCCGTAAGAGCCAAAAATTTGGAGCGCGACTTTTTCAAAAAGCGCAGCCCTTTCTTCAGATTACGTCGTGGTTTTTATAAACTACGTCGCAGTCTATAAAAACCGCGTCACAGTTTATATAGACCGTGACGCGGTTTAAACAAAAAGGGAATCTCTTTAAATTTTTTCTGGTCGCGCTGCCCATTGTTTCCAATGGTCGAGGTGAGCCGCATATTTGCGGCTGTTACCTTATTTCACCACGACCTTCTGACCGTTGCGCACGTAGACACCCTTCTTACGTTGAACGTTGAGCGTTGAACGTTGAATGTCGTTCGGAACGACGCGGCCCTGCAAGTCGTAGACGGCAGAACGTTCATCGTTCACCGTAGAACGTTCAACATCGTAGATGCCCGACGACTCCTGACCGATGTTCAGGATGATGGGACTGCTGAAGTTGCCTTGTAGGTCGTCGCTGAAGGGGAGCGTCTCCACAATGTCGTAGCTCTTGTCCTCGCTCTTCACGTGCACGGTGAAGCGGATGGTCTCGCCAGGCTTGCCCAGCACGTTGAGCATCAGGTTCGTGGCGCCGTTGCCACGCCAGTAGCCATTGCCGCGGCAGTCGTCGCCACAGAAGGCCATCACCTCGTAGTCCTCCGTATTACTGGTGACATACCTATTGTTCCTCATGAGATAGGCCACGACAGGCATGCGGTCGGGCTGACCGAAGCGGTCGTAGTAGCGGAACATGGGCAGTCCTGGCTGCTGGTTGGCCTTGCTCTTGATGACGTGGTCGTTGAGGTAGAAGAGTCGGTCCTTGCTCGACTTGAAGCGGTAGGCCTGGCCAGACTCCAGCTTGTAGAGCGTGCCCTCCCAATGGTCGCCATTCCAGTAGTCGTTGATGTAGATGGCAAAGCCATCGGTGCCCACGAGCACATCGCCATGCGCTGGCTGTGCATAGGCCAGGGCCTCGTCGAGGGTGAGCGCCTTCGTCATGGGATAGGGCAGCCAGTTCCAGCCCTCCTTCATGTCGCTGACGGCCTCGCGCAGGTTCAGGGCGTAACCCTCCAAAAGCGCGTTGTGACGCTCGGTGTTGTGAACCTTGTAGGCTGTCTGCGGCTGCATGTCGCCGACGGTGTTGCCCTCGGTGTCGATCACCTTGTCAGTGGCGGCGCCCAGACGGGCGACGGGCACGCTCTGGCTCTGTGCGTGCGACACCCACATCCAACCACGCCATAGGCGCAGGTCGGTGCTGTCGCGGCGCACGGTGTAGCTGAGCACCTTCACGTCGCTCTCGGCATAGCCTTTGGCCACGGCCATGGCCTTCACGGTGGTGCTGGCATCGAGGATGAAGGGCTTGGTGTAGCGGAACACCTTGTCGCTCTCCTGATCGCAGGGGCAGGTGCCGTCGAGGGTGTAGTAGATGGCGGCCTCGGGCAGGTCGCAGCTCAGCTCAATGGGCGTGCCATAGTAGAGCTCGGTGCCGGTGAGGTAGTTGGCGCGCGGCATGGGCGTCACGAAGTCGCTCTCGTCCTTCACGTTCACCACGGTGAGCGTCTGCACATCGGGGTCGTCCACTAACTGCATCACCAGGCCAGTGGTGCCGTGCATGTCGCCATTCAATGTAAGGGTAGCCTTGCCGTTGGCATCGAGCGTAAGCTCGGTGGCACTAACGGTGGCGATGATGTTGCTGAGCAGGCGCACGCTCACCTTCTTGCCTGCGGCGGCAGCGGCGGGCTGCGCGCTGACGGTGAGGGTGCTGGCCTGGTTGTAGACCACGTTCACCAGCGAGTCGGTCACCAGGCGCTCCACGGCTTGCACGATGTCGAACTCCTGCTGGAAGTCGTCGCCCAGGCTGACACCGGCGTAGCTCTCCACCTGTCCGCCCACGGTGAGCATCAGCGTCTGACCCACGGGCAGCGGACTGGCGGGCACGAAGCGCACGCGGGAAGCCAACTGAAGCTTGCCCTCGGTCTCGGCATCGAGCAGCTCCACGGTGCCGCTGAGCACGGTGCCTCCGCGCGTCACGCGGATGTTGTCGGTGGTGAGCGTTGATGCCTTCATGTACTTGTCGAAGCCCACGGTGACGGCCTGTTGCGTGGCCTTCACCTGGTTGACAACGGGCTGGGAGTACTGCTTCAGGTTCTGGTTCACGTCAAGCTGTGGCGGGGGCACTGGCAGCCACTCCGAGAAGGCGGTCTCGTAGCCCGTCTTCTCATACTTCACCTGCCACTGGCCCATGGGCACATCCCAGCCATACTCGCCGTTCACGTCAGTGAACTGCGGGTTCTGCTGGGCGTAGTTCTCGGCATCCCAAAGCACGACGTTCTCGTGCTCGTCGCCATACATGTCCTTCACCGTCTCCTTATAATACACGGTGGCGGTGACGCCTTCCACGCGGTTGCTTTGCACACCCTCATAGACGAAGCCCGAGGGGTCGAGAATGGGATTGGAGCCAGGGCCGTCGGGGCCGGGAGGCGGCAACTCAGGATAGGGCGGGCAGCTTCCCGGGTCGATGCAGCAGGGCTGATTGCCCGAAGCGCCACCGTCAACATTGGTCACGGCGGTTTCGGGGCAGCACTTCTCCGGGTCGTCGCACTTCTTGCACTTCAGCGAGGCAAGCTCGGCCTTGATATAGGCCATGTTGTCGTTGAACTTCTTGTCGAAATACTCGTTGATCCAGTAGGTGGCACCAATCTTGGCTATCGAGAGCAGGGTGACGAGGATGCTGGTGCCCGACGACGCACCAACACCTGCCAGACCTGCGGCGGCGCTATAGAGTGCCAGTCCGTCGGCGGCCACGTTGGTAATCATGAAAGTCATGGCGTGGTTGTGGAACGAGTGGATGTCGGCCCGCAGGTTGCTGGCGCGGACATAGTCATCCCAGCAGGGGTCGGGCACTTTGTAGTAGTACGCCTCCATCTCGCGCTGCTTCTTCAGCATGTCGTAGATGTCCTTGACGTAGGAGTAGAGTCCGGCCAGCGTTCCCACGCCGTCGCCCACCTTGAACTTGGTGAGGATGTTCTTGCATCGCAACAGCAGGCTGGCTGCTGCGTTGTTCTCGACGAGCAGCGCTTGAGCCTTGTAGTAGTTCCAGTAGTTGGCCAACGACGCATATTTGCCTCCCGTCTGCCGGATTTTTGCGAGCTGGTCCATCAACTTCATGTCACACTTGTTGAAGAGTTCAATGCCCTCGTCCACAATCTTCAGCACGTTGTCGGCAGCGTCGGCAATCATGCCGAGGGCGGTGTTGAACTTGTCGAGCTTCTCCTGCAGTTCACCGTATTTCTTCTCCATGTCGCTGGTGGCCTCATCCCTCATGGGGCGCGAGGCGTCGGGCAGGTCAATCGACATCAACAGGTTGTTCTTCAGGTCGGCAAAGCTCCAGTTGGCAGGGCTGAAGCGGGCATACACCTTCGAGCCGTCGTTGAGGTTCACCACCTCGTAGCCCTGAGCCAGCAGCGTGGCCTCTGTCATGCCGTTGGTATTGCCGAAGGTAACGCCGTCGAGCAGGCCGCCCGCCTGATTCAGGCCCAGTGGTATCTCTCCAAAGCCCTCTGTCAGCCCGTCGTATTTCTCGTGCAGTGCCTTACTCTCAGCTTCAAGGCGGTCGAAGGCGGCGCTGCTGGTGTCAACATCTCCTGGATTGTCGTAGTCCAGTCCCTGACGCTGCATCAGTTCACGCAGGATGCTATCTATCTCGTCGCTGATAGCCTGCGGCACACTGCCAGTGGTCTCCATGGCGGTTTTCTCCTGCTCCACCAGCTCCTCGAAGCGCTTGACGAGCGGGTCGGACTGCACGGTGGTCTGGGTGGTGTAATTGCTGTAGACATTATCGAGCTTCGTGCGCGAGGCGATGGGTTCCTGGCGGTAGTGTGGCACAACGTTGACCATGTAGGGCAGACACTCGGTGTTGAACTTGTCATAGGCCACCCATCGGTTCTTGCGGGGGTTGTACTTGGCGATGAGTCCGCGCACACCGTTCTCCTTGCCCGAGGTATAGACGTAGAGTGCCACGTCGTAGACCTTCGCCGGGTCGTTGTCGGTAAGGTCGATGCTGAAGGTGAAGTCGGTGTTGTAGCCCGACTCATTCGAGAAGCCATAGCTGGAGGGCGTGGCGGTGCCCGTCTCGCAGTCGAACACCACGTCGGTCTGCTCCAAGTGCGCGGGGTGGTAGTTGAAGAAGCTCATGGTAACGGTCTTGGCCTTGATGGCGTAGGGGTCGTAGGTCACTTCGCGGGCCTCCGTTTGGTAGGTCACATTCTCCTTGGTGATCTGCGCGGTGATGGTGTGGCGCGAGAGAGCCGTGGTGTCGGGGAGCATGAAGCTTGTCTGCCATTGTCCACGAGCATTGGCGGTGGTCTGTGCCACCTCGCGGCCCGCAGCCAGTACCACGACGGGTGCACTGGGTGCGGCCTTGCCTTGTGCCAGGATGGTGGGCGTGGTGGTTACCTCGGGCACGAAGAGCGTGGCGGCGGTGACGCTGAAGGCGTTGGCTTGCAGCATGTCGCTGTGCTCCTCGCCATTGAGGGTGTAGGTCACCTTTATGTCGGGCTGTATGGTGCCCGTCTTCGTGGGGATGACGCAGAAGCGGATGCGGGCGTCGTCACCACCCATGTCGGGCCAGTCGACGGTGAGCGTGCGCTGCCACGACTGATACTGATAAGTAGTAGTGGCCTGTCCCTTCATCACGCTCTTGTCAACCAACTGGCAACCGTCGGGCAGCTGCACCGTCAGCTTCAGGTTCTCAGGCGTAGCCCCCAAGTCATCCTTGAACTTGGCGGTGGCCGAGATGGTGACAAAGTCGCCCACGCTCACTTGCGTGCTGTTGGCGTAGGCACGGCTCTCGGCCAGGTTGCTGTTGAGCTGTGTCGCTGGGCGCGGGATGAGATCGTGGTGCACCAGCGTGATTTGCCCAGTGTTCACCCGCACCGTCTGGCTCAGGTAGTCCTGGCTCTCGATGAGGCCGACCAATTGGTCGCGGTGGGTGATGTTGGGCAGCTGATCCATCTGCGACATCATCACCACTTGATAGGTGCTGGAAGGCAAATTCCTGAGCGTAATCACACGATACTTGCTGCCGAACAGCTGGCGATGCACCAGCTGACCGTTGGAGCTGTTGAAGAGGAGCACGCCCACGTCGGTGGCGTCGGTGCTGCGGAAGCTGCACTGGATGGCGCCGCGCTCTACCACATCGAAGCGCACGCTGGCCTGGCCGCTTTCGTCGATGGTCACCTGACGGCTCTGCTGATCCACCTTGCCAGCGGTATGATCGGCATAGACATACAACTGCGTGCCAACGGGCAGGTTCTCGAAGAACGTGAAGCGTGGGTTCTGGTCGCGGTAGTCGGTGATGTAATGCCAACGGTACTCACTATCACGATACTGGAAGCGATACTTCATGTTCTTCTCGTCGGGATAGACGTTCTCCACCGTTGCCTGTTGACCCTCCACCACGGCGGGCTTATAGGTGTAGCTGACGTTGACAACGGTGCCTCCGGCTTGGCGGAAAGGAACGATAAACGCGATGGAATCGTTGAAATTCACTTGGAAGGTTTTGGAGCCATAGATGTCGTGGCCGACAGTGACATTGGACAAACCCTTCACCACGCTGCCGGTGGCCACGCCCTGTGCGTCGGTGGTTAACGTCAGGATGGAGCCAGCCTCGCCGGTGGCCAACAGATGGGTGACGCTGACGGTAGCATCGGCGATGCCCTCGCCGCTGTCTTCATCCTTCACGGTGATGGTGGCCATTGCGCGGGGCAGCGGCTGCAGCGTCAGGTTGACGGCATCAGGAACGGTGCCCACGGCGATGGTGAGCGTGTCGGGCTGCGTGTAGGTCATGACCAGCTCGCGGTTCAGGTTGACGAGACATTTCACCGTCTCACCCTCGAAGCGGCGCGTCAGCTCATTGCCGCGCTGCAGGTAGCTGCCGTTGGTGCCAAACCAGGTGGCGGTGTAGCTATCGGCATCGGCGGTCGTGCTGCCAGCCTTCACAGTGAG
Organism: Prevotella sp.; assembly: GCA_017619275.1. GTDB lineage: Bacteria > Bacteroidota > Bacteroidia > Bacteroidales > Bacteroidaceae > Prevotella. Next base: position 17,827 of record JAFZSR010000044.1, read on the forward strand.
CTTCAGCGTGTGCGGGGCTTTCAGGCTGGCGAAGACGGCGCTCACATCCTGCTCGCCCACGCTGATATTATCGACGCGGGCCACTTCGGCTCCGCCATCGCTACGCAGCACCAGGTTATAGACGGTGTTCACGGGCAGATAGCGGAACACGTATTCATTGCGCGTACCGATAAGCAGACGGCGCACCTGTCCCGTGCGCACATTGGTCAGCTCCAGGTTCATGTCCTTGTACTGGGCGATGAGGTCGACATTGGGCGTGGGCATCAGCTTCACGTTGATGTTGGCGAAATTGCCGTCCATGGGCACCAGCGTGAACTGGCTCCAATCGGCGTTGTCCTGATAGAACGGCAACGCCTCGGCGGGCACACGCACCACCATGTCCTTACAGTCGGGGAAGGCGTTCTGCCCATCGTCGACAGTCTGCCTGATGTTGCTGTCGTAGTGTGAGGCATGGGCCAGCGTGGGCGGCGTGAGGGCGAAGATGCTGAGCACCTGCAACTTGGTGCCGCTGAAGCATTGGGCGTTGATTTGCTTCACCGTCGAGGGCATCACCACCTCGGTCAGGGGAAGATTATTGAGATTGTACCAGCTGGAGCCGAGCGTCTCCATGTCGGTGCGGCTGAAGTCGAAGAAGGTTAAGTTCGTCATGTTGCTCAGGCCACTGACCAGATTGCCCATGTTGTTGCCGAGGCGTCCACCCAGAATGTAACGCTTCACCTTAGGATAGTCCTCATTGCGGTTGAAGTTGGAAGGCCATCCGGCGCTGAAGAGGTCGATGATGAGGTCGCCGGTCTCCGGGTTCCAGCTGTTGGGATTGGGCTCGCCAGGCGTGTTGGGGTTGAAATCGTACTCCACCACGAGGTCTGTGTCCTCGTCGGGCATGTAGAAGCCGAACTGGGGATTGCCGTTTAGCTCCTGCATCACCTGGCCGTTGGCCATGAGGCGCATGGGTTTCCAATCGCTCAGTCCGTTGTGGCGCAGGTAGCAGTAAGCGTTGATGGCGGCACCTGCAGGCACTTGGTAGTCGATGTCGACGGTGTCGTTGTTAACATAGTAATTGACTCGTTGTCGCTGTTCCTCGGCATCGTAGTAGTAGCCGTCGATGTGCACGGTCATGGTAGCGATGCCGTCGGGCACAATCTTCATCGTGAGGTGATGGAAAGGCGTGGGGTCGGCGGCCTTTGCGGAGAGGGCCGCAATCAGCATGACGAATATATAGATGTATCTCTTCATGGCTCTTATATATAATAATGAGTAAATGGGTTTACTTGCGGAATACGATTCTGCCGTTCTCGATGTTCAGACCGCGGCGTGGCTCGCTGATACGCTGGCCACCCAGGTTGAACAAACCTTCGGGGCGCATGGGCGTGGCTGCCTCCACATCGGTGATGGCGGTGGGGTCGGCATCGCCCAGGGCGATGACGAAGCGGTCGGCATAGATGCCGGCAGCAGCGGTGAAGGTAAAGCCCTCCTTCGTCTCGCCCGAGGTGGAAGGATTGAGCAGCGTGCGGGTGTGCTCTTCGTTGTCAATAAGCCAGACGGGCTCCGAGGCGGGGAACGCCTCGCCACGGACACGCAGCGAGAAGGTGTAGGTGCCAGTTTCGTTCAGCTGGAGGCCCAGACGGATGATGCCGTCGCCAAATGGGCGCTCGTTGATGGCGTAGGCCACGCCGCCAGCCTGTGTATAGAGCATGGCGGGCACGCTGTCGGGAGCCACGCAGGGGGCGTCGCGCCCAATGTCGTAGCGCACGGTGGCGTCGGGGTTGATGACGAAGCGGGTGGTGGCCAGCTCCTCGCCTCCCGGTTCGCTTTGACGCAACAGTGTTGCGTCATAGACAACACGAAGGCGGCGCTGGTCGGCGCGGCGGAGGGCACGGGCGTTGTTTGTGTTCTCCTCGCCGGGCACGTAGGTGCTGTTGTGCTGGCGGCGCTCCTGCAGGAAGGTGAGGCTGTTCATGCCCTCTGGAGCCTGCACGAAGATGGCGCTCAAGGGGATGAAGACATACTCATCGTCGAGGGGGCTGATAGCACGGAACATCTGGTTGGTCCAGCGCGAGCCGTAGGTGAGCAACACGGGACCGTCGTAGTCGATGCCGCGCAGGTCGAAATAACTGCTGTAGGGGATGCCCACGAGGTTCCACCCGCTGTTGTGGGCGAATTCACCGACGTATGGTTTCAGGGGCACGGTGATATTACCGGTCTCAAAGACGTAGTCCTTGCCGTCGGCAAGGGGCTTCAGCGTCAGCGGTGCACGATCACTGATGACCCAGCGACCGTTCCCGTCCTTCACGGGCGAGTAGCCAGTATAAATGGCGTAGCCCTCGCCAGCGCGCAGTACCTCGCTGGGCTGCAAGTCAACCCAGGTGTGGTCGAAGTCGCCGCGTGCACGGGCGGCTCCGTCGTAGCGGCGCACCAAGACGGGCTGATTGTCGTAGCGCTTCGTGATGTCGCTCACGCGCACATCGAAGGGCGGTGTGAATATGGCCGAGAGCCTCTCGCCGCCGAAGTTCAGCGTGTACGTCATCTCGTCGGTCTGCATCGTGCCGTGGTTGATGATGGAGGCGATGTTGTGGTTGCGGCGGTCGTTCCACCAGTGTTCCACCTCATAGTCGAAGTCTAACTGGAAGTTGCCAATATGCAGGTTCGTGCCCTCCTCGACGGTGAGGCCGCCCGCAGTGGGGAAGTCGCCGTCGCTGCGCATCAGCATCATGTCGTGCTTTTGTTGCTGATAGCCCGACTGGTTGTCGATGGTCAGATAGTTGAAGACATAGATAGTCTCGGGGTCGTAGCCCGTGAGGGGCTTGATGTTGGGCGCGAAGCTACCCCACGCCGCCTGATAGGTGGCCAAGGAGCTTTGTGGCACATAGATGTCGGCGGTGGCGTTGGTGCCGAAGAAGATGGGTGGCATGGTGTACCACTGGCTGTAGATGCCGTATTCGGGCGGCATGGCGGCGCGTATGACGATGCTGTCGGGCTTGGCCTCGTTGTGCAAGGGTGCCTGCACGACATTGACGGTGGTGGGCAGGTCGATGTACTGCAGGTTTTTGCTTTGGAAGGCATACGGGTGGATGCGCTGGCAGCCCTCGGGCACTACGACACGGCTGTATGTGTCGCTGTTGAAGGCATAGGTGCCTATCTCCACAATCTTCGAGGGTAGGTTCACCTCGGTGAGCGGACAGCCCTCGAAGGCCTCGCTGCCAATGTAGGTCACGCCGTCGGGGATGTCGACCTGTGTGAGGGGACAGCTGTCGAAGGCACAGCTGCCGATGTAGTAGACGCTCTGCGGAATGTGCACCTGCGTCAGACTGGAGCAATACTCGCAGAGGTCGTTGGCCACCACGCGCAGCCCTTCGGGCAGTGTGAGGGTGGTGAGGCTCTTGCAACCATAGAAAGTAAAACTCCCGATGGAATCGACCGTGGCTGGGAGGGTGATGCTCTTCAGGCTTTCGCAGCCACGGAACGTGCCGTTGGGGATGATGGAAAACTTGTCGCCCGGCCACGAGAACGACTGCAAGCCGCTCTCGCGGAACACCTCGTCGCCAAGCTGCTTGACGCCGGTGGGGATGGTGAACTGCTTCAGGCCCTTGCATTGGTAGAAGGCTTGATGGCCTATACGCTCCACCGTTGGCGGCAAGTTGAAGCTGGTCATCAGCGTATCCATGCCGAAGGTGTAGTCGGGAAGGACTTTCAGCCCCGACGGCAGGGTGACGGTAGTGAGCGCTGGACAGTTGTAGAGCACGTAGCTGCCCAGGTCGTTCTCACCCGTGAGACCGTCGGGGAACGTGATGCGCTGCAGATGTTTGCAGTCGCGGAAGGCATGGCTGTCAATCTTCTTCATCGATGCGGGAAGGGTGATGCTGGTGAGGGCTGTATTCATAAAGGTGCTCCCACCAATCGTCTCCAATGTGGAGGGGATATTAATCTGACTGAGGCTCTCGCAATTGCGGAAACAGTCGCTGTTAAAGATTGTCACCCCCTCTGGCACGACCACCGTAGTGAGACTTGAGCAATCAAGGAATGCCCTCATGCTAATAGTGGTCACCGAATCGGGAATCACGATATGCTGCAGCGACTTACATTCCTCAAAGCAGCAGTAGGGCAGTTCCTTCAGCTTTGTTGGCAGGGTGACATCCGTCAGGCTGTCGCAGTACTCCAAGCACGAAGAGGAAAGCTGCTCCCAGTCGGCGGGGAACTTCACACTGCGCAGCCGCTTTAAGTGGAACTGTGTGTAGGGGATGCTTTCCTTGGTGAGTCCGCTCACGTCGGCGGTGAGCAGGTTGAGGAGGCGGTTGGCCAGCACCTGCCTGTCGTCGTTGTTCAGGGTTCCCGAAAGGGTGAGGTGTCCGACGGCGAGCAGCTCGTCTTCAAAGTCGGTGTTGCCGTCCAACTGCTCGTGCAACAGCTGGAACAGCGTGCCGGGCGTCTCCACGTTCACCGTGACGCTCAGCCCGCCTTGGGCCAGCGTCGCGCCCCACGCCGACATGGCGGCGACAAGGGCTGTTAGTAGTCGTTTTGTTGTTCGCATATTTTTTAATTATTGTATGGGCATAATTTGCGCAAATATAATTAAAAATGCGGAAAAAGGGACTCTCAAATTCACAAAATCGACTCCATTTGTGAATTTGAGAGTCGATTTTTGCCGTTTGTTACAAATAAGAAAAGATTTCTTCACAAAAACAAAAGGCTGCACCCGAGTGCAACCTTTCGCTGTGGACCTGGAGGGAGTCGAACCCTCGTCCGCACAAGGAAACCATACGCTTTCTACATGCTTATCTCAGCCTTCATTTTCGTGATGCAGCAAGACCTGAGCCACCAACTGCACCCTTATCCTCTGAATCTCACCCGACCGTCGAGGCCCGTCCGGGCTATTCCCGATTTTACCTGCGCCGCTTGTTCTTTGGATTCGGAACAACATCCTCGGAGCGACGTCTCGTTCTGTCACCTTGTGACGGAATTAAGCTAGCGATCTACTATACTTCAATCAAGCAGCGAGAGCATACTCAGTGTTGCCAATTAATTTTTCGACCGAATTGATTATGGAGTTTACAGCCGTCACTCCGCATGCTTACGTACCATCTCGTCTTGCCGTCAAATCCAGTCAAGCCCATGATACAGCGTGCAAAATTAGTATTTCACTTTGAACTGCGCAAAAAACGCGATGCCCCAATGGTTCTTTTTACGCTTAATTAACTAAAAATGTGCGCCCGTTTGGATTATTTACACTAATTTTGTGCCTCAAATCACTAACAAACTAACAACCATGACCACCAAGAACCTACTCCTTTCAGCCGTGTGCACCTTGGCCACGCTGGGTGCCCAGGCACAAGTGAGCATCGACATCGACGCACAGAATCGGGGACCGAAAGTAAGCCCCATGCTCTACGGCATCTTCTACGAAGACATCAACCACGCTGCCGACGGCGGCCTCTACGCCGAGCTTATCCGCAACCGCTCGTTTGAGGACGGCCCCCGCTATGGCGCACCCGCCGACCTACGGGGCTGGTCGACCTATGCTGCGACACCGTCGCAGCTCGCCATGAAGCTCATCCAACCCACAAAGAAAACCCCACTTCTCAACGACGTGCAGCACAACGCCGTGGAGCTCACCGTGAACGCCAGCCCCACCCTACCTGTCTGCTTGGTCAACGAGGGCTTCTGGGGCATCAATGCCGTGCAAGGCCGCACCTATAAGCTCAGCTTCTGGGCCAAGGCTACCAAATATAAAGGTGGCCCCGTGAAGGCCACGCTCTGCTCGCAAAAGGGCGAAGCCGTCTATGCCGAAGCCGCCATCACACTCGACGCGAAGGCCAAAGGCTGGACGAAGTACACCGCCACGCTGCAGAGCAACGCCAACGACCCTCGGGCACAGTTCGCCCTGGTCTTCGACGGTGTGGGAACGGTGCAGCTCGACGTGGTGAGTCTCTTCCCGCCTACCTTCAAGAACCGCGAGAACGGCATGCGCCCCGACCTGGCCAACATGCTCTGGCAGATGCACCCGAAGTTCATGCGCTTCCCCGGCGGCTGCTTTGTGGAGGGACAGGAGAGCCCCGACAACGCCTTCCGCTGGGAGCGTACCATCGGCCCCATCGAGGAGCGCGAAGGCCACTGGAACGTGAACTGGGGCTACCGCACCACCGACGGCTTGGGCTATCATGAGTATCTGCAGCTGGCCGAAGACCTGGGCGCCAAGCCGCTGTTCGTGGTCAACGTGGGTCTGTGGCATGGCGGCATGACCCCTTACGACTCCATCCAGCCTTGGATCGACGAATGCCTCAACGCCATTGAGTATGCCAACGGCCCCGTCACCTCGAAGTACGGTGCCCTGCGTGCCAAGAATGGACACCCCGAACCCTTCGGTCTGGAGTATCTGGAGGTGGGCAACGAGAACAACCAGCCCGACCCGCGTCAGCAGAGCGACCACTACTACGAGCGCTACGACCAGTTCTACAAGGCCATCAAAGCCCGCTATCCGCAAATGAAAGTCATCGGCAACGTGGTGGCCTGGGGCGACGACAATCCCAAATGGCAGTCGAAGCTCCCCGTCGACCTGCTCGACGAGCACTACTACCGCACACCCGGCTGGTTTGCCGAGGCGTTCCACAAATACGACAGCTACGACCGCCGCGGCCCGAAAATCTATGTGGGCGAGTATGCCGTCACCAACGGCTTCGGCGACTTGGGCAACATGAATGCCGCGCTGGGCGAGGCCGTCTACATGATGGGCATGGAGAACAACAGCGACGTGGTGGAGCTGGCCTCGTATGCCCCCATCTTCGTCAATGAGAACGATGCGAAATGGCGCCCCGACATGATTCGCTTCTCGTCGAGCCGCGTGATGGGCACCCCCTCCTACTACGTGCAGCAGCTCATGCCCCAGCACCTGGGCACACAGGTGGTGAAGGTGGCGCAGCAGAATCCCTACCAAGGCATGAAGCGCAAGCCCCTGACGCCCCCAAAGAGCCGCGTAGGTTTCGGCACCTGGGGCACGCAAGCCTCTTTCGAGACAAAGCAAGATGTTGACATCATCTACGGCAACTGGCGAAAGGAAGGCGACATCGTCAGGATTGCAGGCCGACAAGAAGGAACCATCTGCTTAGAGAAGAACATCATCGACAGCGACCACTACACCGCCAAGTTCCGCGCCCGCAAGGATGGCGGTGCCGAGGGCTTCCTCATTATATTTAATTATGTGGACGAGAAAAACTACTGTTGGCTGAACTTCGGCGGATGGGGCAACGCACAGCACGCCATCGAGCAAATTAGCGGAGGTGGGAAGATTCAGACCGTCTACAAGCGCGGACGGGTGGAACAGGGCCGCTGGTACGATGTCACCCTGCAGGTGGCTGGCGACAGCGTGAAAGCCTGGCTTGACCAGAATCTCATCTTCGACACCGTGCTGAAGCGCGACGAGACGAAGGGCATCTTCAGCAGTGCCACCATCGACGACCGCGCCGGCGAACTCATCGTGAAAATCGTGAATACCGACGACGAGCAGACCACCGCCGCCCTGAACCTGCAACACTTCGCTCCGAAGAGCGCCCGCGTCGTCCGCCTGGCTGCAAACGATGGAATGGACGAAAACACGCTACAGGAGCCCACCCGCATACACCCCGTGGAGCAGCAGCTCAGCCCCAGCGGCAACAGCGTACTGGTGGACATACCCCCCTATTCGCTCAACATCGTGCGCATAAAGAAATAGGAATCTTTATTTTATTCCAAAAACGATGCGCAGCCCTTCCCTTCCCGTTGAAAAGGAGGGGAAGGGCTACCCAACTATACGCCACTACTATTGAGAAGGGGCAAGGAATAAATCATTTTGAAACGAATTTGAATAATGTGAATAATTCTTTCCACGAATAATAGGTATAGGCGTTTAGACCGCGCCAACGGCCTAAATGGCCAACAGTCTCTTAAAGATCAGCGCACCACCTGCTTCCGTCCGTTTCTGATGTAGACACCCTTGGCTGGTGTGGCATCAATGCGGCGGCCCTGCAGGTCGAAGACGCTCTTCTTTGGGGGAGCAGCTGTTGCTTCATTTGCATGGATGCTGCTGGGGATGCGCGGTGAGTAAAAGCCCTCCTCCGTGAATAGAGTACCGCCATTCACTTCGCAGGAGATGACTCGCGTGATTCCTCCAAACAAATTGCGGAAAGGATTGAACAAGTCTTCGTTTATCCCAACGCCTTCAATCCAAATAAAGGAGTTGTCAGAATTGATGTCTTGTAAATAGAATCTTTTGAATTGCTGGCCACTATTAAAGACAGTGTCAATGTCTGCAACAATATTGGTCTGTTTATTGTTGTCTATAGTTTGTCCCTTCTCCAAGGAAAAATCAAAAAGTGGTATCGGCCCAACGCCATCCCTTTTATAATAATAGGATTTTTTGTTTTCTTCGTATAGGGCAGCATAGAAGAAAGGCTCACCATCATCGCGTACATCGTAATACTTCTTGCAGTTATGTCCATTCATAATAGTGTCGCCAGATAAGTAACCATACCAAGAGTAATCCCCATACCCGTAGTCAGTGATGTAGTTCCACCGTTTACCCTCCTCTACAAATGGGCGGTAATCTCTTTGGGCTGAAGCGGAAAGAGATGACAGCCATGACATAATCACCAATAGCGTCTTCATAGTTTCTTGCTTATTGAAATTAGTTGTTAAACGGTGCTATTTCCTTTTGTATCATAACAATATGCTGGCAGAAAGCCTCTCTATAGTACTATCGTAACACCTTCCGTCCGTCCTTGATATAAACACACTTGCTGGGCACGGCATCGCGCCGCCGCCCCTGCAGGTCGAACACGCTCTTCTCCGTAGGAGCAGCTGTTGCTTCATTAGCATGGATACTACTGGAGATGCCTAGTGAGTAGAAGCCCTCCTCCGTGAATAGAGTCTCGCCATTCACTTCGCAGGAGATGACACTTTCCTCCATCCCACCAAATAGGTTCTGGAATGAATTGGTAAAACTGTTATTTATTCCGACACCCTCAATCCATTTGAAGCAGATACCAGAAATGCTGTCTTGTAAATGGAATCTTTTGAATTGTTGACCACTATTAAAGACGGTGTCAATGTCAGTTACAAGATAAGTTCGTTTCCTGTTGTAAACTGTTTGTCCCTTCTCCAAGGAGAAATCATACAGAAGTATTGACGCAACGCTGTTCATTTCATAGTAATATACTTTCTTGTCTATTTCATATAGAGCAGCATGAACGTAAGGTCCTCCCCAGCCTTCATAAGAAACATGAAGCTTTATGCAGTTTTGTCCATTAATGATAGTGTCCCCGGATAAGAGGCAATAGTAATAGAAATAATTATCAGAACCCATGATTCTGCTTTTGTAGTTCCACCGCTTCCCATCCTCCACAAACGGGCGGTAATCACCTTGGGCCAAGGCGGAAAGGGCAGTAACCCAAAGAATAATCATCAATAGCTTCTTCATAAACTATTTGTTTTTTTGTTAGTTTCCTAAAGTTAATATTTTACCATTCTCAATTTCAACAATGACACCCTCATAGCTTTGTTTTTTAGTTAAACGAAATATTTGCTGCAAAGGTACGAAAAAAAAAAATGGAAGGCACAAGGAATGTGGAGAAAAATGCAGAATGGTCTCAAAAAGACACAAAACAAATCGTTTGTTTATATGCTATAGGGGATTTCTAATTATTTGATTTGGTCGTGCAGCCCTTCCCCTCCCTTCTTTAACTTTGCGGCTTGTTAAGAGTGTCCTTACGAACTCTTAACTCAAGTTTCGGAAATAATTTGCGCATCTTAAGGCCGAAGGCCTGTCAGATTCCGAAACTTGATTTATATAATTTAAATTCGTAGATAAAATATGGTCAATTCTTTGCAAGCAAAGCGCGTAGCGAGGCTACAAATT
>JAFZSR010000045.1 GCA_017619275.1 Prevotella sp.
CCGCGACGGACTCTCGTTCACTGAGTTCACCTACCAGCTGCTGCAGGGCTACGATTTCCTCTACCTCTATCAGCACTATGGCGTGAAACTGCAGCTGGGCGGCAACGACCAGTGGGGCAACATGACCACGGGCACCGAGCTCATCCGTCGCACACTGGGCAACGAGGTGGAGACCTTCGCCCTCACCTGCCCCCTCATCACGAAGAGCGACGGCAAGAAGTTCGGCAAGACCGAGAGTGGCAACATCTGGCTCGACCCCAAGCGCACCACGCCCTACCGCTTCTACCAGTTCTGGCTGAACGTGAGCGACGACGACGCCGAGCGCTATATCAAGATCTTCACCTCGCTGGAGAAGGAGGTCATCGACGCCCTCATCGAGGAGCACAAGCAGGACCCCGGCCGCCGCGTGCTGCAGAAGCGGCTGGCCGAGGAGGTCACCGTGATGGTGCACTCGCAGGAAGCCCTCGACATGGCCATCGAAGCCTCGAACATCCTCTTCGGCAAGAGCACGAAGGAGGCACTGCAGAAGCTCGACGAGCAGACCTTCCTCGACGTCTTCGACGGCGTGCCACAGTATGCCATCGCCAAAGACCAGTTGGGGCAGGTAGCCTCGGAGCTCTTCACCCAGACCGCCAATGTCTTCAGCAGCAAGCGCGAGATTCGCGAGTTCCTCAAGAGCGGCGCCCTCAGCCTGAACAAGGAAAAGCTGGCCGACGACCGCGCCATCACCCCCGACGACCTCATCGACGGCAAGTACCTGCTGGTGCAGCGCGGCAAGAAGAACTACTACCTCGTCACCGTGACCGAATAAAAACGCAACACAGAGGACACAGCATAGGGTCTGTGTCCTCTGTGTTTTCTATGGAATAAGCTCCCTCACGTTAGGGGGCTTTTTTTGATTCTTTCAGGTGAAAGGAATCTCCAGCTGGGTGGCACCGAGCTGGTTGAACGTGAGGCGGTGATGGGGCGACAGACCGTGCTGGCGGATGGCCTCGCGGTGCTGGCGGGTGGGATAGCCCTTGTTCTGTTCCCAGCCGTAGTAAGGAAACTCTTCGGCGAGGCGAATCATCAGGTCGTCACGGTAAGTCTTGGCCAGAATGCTGGCGGCGGCGATGGCCATCATCTTGCCGTCGCCCTTCACGATGGTGGTGAAGGGCAGGGCGCGCCAAGGCTTGAAACGGTTGCCATCGACGATGACGGCCTGAGGCACGGTGGCCAATCCGTCAAGGGCACGGTGCATGGCCAGAATGCTGGCGTTAAGGATATTGATGCGGTCGATTTCCTGTGGCGAGGCGGTGGCCACGGCCCAGCTCACGGCATCGCGCTCGATGTCCTCTCGGAGCCGTCGGCGCTGGTGGTCGGTGAGCTGCTTGGAATCGTTAAGCAACGGATGGCAGTAGTCGGTGGGCAGGATGACGGCAGCGGCAAACACCGGGCCAGCCAGGCAGCCACGCCCAGCCTCGTCGGTGCCAGCCTCGATGAGGCCTGTATAGTAATGGCTCTGTAGCATCTTCTTCTTTTGTTAGCCCCCTAAGATAGGGGGCTTAGCTCAGCATGGGGATGACACGGTGCAGGGCTGCCGTGAGGGCATCGACCTCTTCCACGGTGTTGTAGAGGGCGAAGCTGGCGCGCACGGTGCTGGTGAGCCCCAGACGCTCCACAAGCGGCTGCGCGCAGTGGTGACCAGTGCGCACGGCAATGCCCAGCTGGTCGAGCAGCGTGCCGATGTCGAGCGGGTGCGTACCTTCCACCACGAAGCTGAGGACACCTGAAGCCTCCCCAAGCCCCCCTTTCGCCCCCCGAGGGGGGCACGATAGTTTAGTGGGGCAGAAGTCTATAGTGTCCCCCTCGGGGGACGAAGGGGGGGCTTCGCCTTTCAGGATGCGGAGGCCATCAATCTGGCTCAACTGCTCGGTGCAACGGCTTAATAGCCCTTGCTCGTGGGCGTGGATATTGTCGAGTCCTAGGGCAGTAATATAGTCGATGGCGGTGGCCAGACCGTGGGTGGCCACATAGTCGGGCGTGCCCGCCTCGAACTTGAAGGGCAGCTCGTTGTAGGTGGTCTTCTCCCAGCTCACGTTGCTAATCATCTCGCCACCACCCTGATAGGGCGGTAGACGGTCGAGCCACTCCTCACGGCCATAGAGCACGCCCACGCCTGTGGGACCATACATCTTGTGGCCGCTTAGCGCCAGGAAGTCGCACCCCATCTGCTGCACGTCGATGGCCATGTGGGGGGCGCTCTGCGCGGCGTCGACCAGCACGGGGATGCCCAGCGCATGGGCGCGAGCCACCACCTCGGCTACGGGGTTCACCGTTCCCAAGACGTTGCTCACATGACAGAGGCTGACCAGCCGCGTGCGCTCCGTGAGGTATTCGTCGAGCAGGTCCATGCGCAGCTCGCCCTCGTCGGTGATGGGCAAGTGGCGCACCACGATGCCTCGCTGCAGGGCCTGCATCTGCCAAGGCACGATGTTGGAATGGTGCTCCATATCGGTGACCAGCACCTCGTCGCCCGCCTTCATCTGCGACATGCAGAACGTGGATGCCACCAGGTTGATGGCCTCGGTGGTGCCACGCGTGAAAATAATCTCCTCGGTCTTGCGGGCGTTCAGGAAACTGCGCACCCGCTCGCGGGCGGCCTCGTGCAACTCGGTGGCCTGTTGCGAGAGGTAATGCACACCACGGTGCACGTTAGCATTGACGTTGAGATACTCGCTGCGCATGGCGTCGAGCACGGCCAACGGCTTCTGCGTGGTGGCAGCATTATCAAGGTACACGAGCTTGCGCCCGTGTACCTCGCGTTGTAGGATGGGGAAGTCTCCCCGGATGATGTCTACGTTGAACATTGAACGTTGAACGATGAACGTTGAACATTGAACGTTGAACGTGCGTTCAACGTTATTTCACCAGCACCTTGCGCACGTTGCCGTTGCCGTCGACCACGATGTTGAGTCCGCGCTGCATTTGGCTGCGACGGATACCGCCGATGGTGTAGATGCCCTCGGCAGCCTTCGTAACGTTCAGCTGGCTGATACCACTGAGATAGTCGGCCAGGAGCTGCTTCGACTGCTCGCCCTCGTTGGCAATGTAGATGTCGTAGAAGCCCACCTTAGAGTTGTTGCCGCAGAGGTAGGCGCGCACATACACCTCGTCGGTGCCGTCGTAGCTGCGCACCACGTTGGTGGTGAGTCGCTGGCGGCTGACGATGGTAATGGTGTCGCCGAGGGTCTCCCACTGGCTGTCCCACTGGTTGCCGTCGACGGAGTACTGCAGCACGACGGTGTGCGTGGCCTCGTTCTCAGGCTTCACGATGCTGCCGATATTGGCTACCATGTCGAAGGGACCCTTGAACTTCTGCGTGCTCACGATGTAGGCGTTGTAAGGGAACGACTGTCCATCGCTGGGCGTGGTGTTCTTGTCGGCCAGGTTGATGATAGCCTTCGTGGCGGGGAAGTAGGGGTTCTCCTCGTCGACGGTAGCAAAGTTATAACCGGTCTTGTCGCCATAGTTGGTACCCGAAGTGAGGTTCTCCCAGGTGACGAGCTGTCCGCGCGAGCGCACCATCCATCCGTTTTCGAAGTCTTTCTCCTCCTCTGCGTTCAGTGCGGTGTAGGTCTTCACCTCTCTCACCTCGCCCGTCTCAGGATCTTCCACATCCTCCAGCGTGAACTCCTCTACGTTGAAGTAGGGGTATGCGGCCTTGTCTTTTCCCCACGAGAAGAAGTAGGCGGTGCTGGTGCTACCACCGTTATAGTCGGTGGAGTTGGCGTCCATGTGTGCCAGCACGTCGATGCGCACCTTAGGATTGCTGATGGGCACAGCCAGCGATGCCAGCTCGGAGTTCACAAAGCCCTCGGCCTCGGTGAAGGCGTAGATGGTGCGACCCAGCTGCGTCACGCTGATGGGCTCGGTGTAGGGGCTCGACTTCTTCTGCTCGGTGCTTCCGCTGTAGTTGTAGTAAACGGTGGCCTCCTCTGAAGGAGCGGTCAGCGTGACGATGGTCACGCCATCCTCCTGCGTGGTGGCGATAGTGGGCATGGCAGCCTGACGGCGCAGGTCGATGAGTTTCTCAACGGGGTCGCTCATCAGGTAGCCGTCGCCACGAGCCACTGCCTTCACGGTGACGCCCTCGGTGCTGATGCTGAAGGGCTCGGTGTAGAGCGTGCTGGCCTCGGTGGGCGTAGAGCCGTCGAGGGTGTAGAAGATTTCAGCGGCGGGCACGGTGCTGTTCAGGGTGACGGTGGTCACCAAGTCCTTATAGCTCAGGCTGATGGTGGGAGCAGCGGCCTGCGTCACCTTGGCCTTGGTGTTGATGAGGGCGTTGGCGGCGTTCACCAACAGGGCGGGACTGACAGCCTCGGCCAGCGTCTGCTGGGTGTAGGGGATGAAGATATAGCCGTTGTGGCCCATGTTGTGCTGGTGGATGGCCACAGCCTCGGGACGCTCGTAGGGCACAGCCACAATGGCGTCGTCGGCAAAGAGTCCCTTCAAGGTAAGGCAGGGGAAGGTCACCATGTCGGTCAAGGGCAGCACCATCACGCCCTCCTCCTCGGCGGTGTCGTCAGGAATCAGCTCCAGACCCGTGAAGAGGCTGCTGGCGGGATTCTTCACCACGGCAAACTGCGTGCCGGAGTCGTCGACGGTGCCGTAGCCCCAAGCCTCGTAGAGGGCAGGATTCAGGTTGAGCACGGGCACGAAGGGCTGGATACCCTTCAGCTTGCTGATGGCCTCGGCATTGGCCACGGTCGAGCTGATGACCACGGCATCGTAGGCCGTGAGCTGCTCCATCGTCAGTGCGCTGTTGGCATCAATCGTCTCCAGGGTATAGCGCTCGCTCTGGCTCAGGTTGGGCAATGCCAGCTCGGCCATCGGGTCGCCCTCGTAGAGGTAGCCCACACTGGCCTTCTGGGTGTTGTCGCCCACCTCGATGCTGTAGATGTGGCAGCCGTTGGTGTTGTAGACGTAGATGTCAACGGTGCCGTCGTCGTTCACCGTGGCACCCTCGGGCAGTGTCCAGCCCTCTTCCCAGGTGTAGGTTTCCTTCTCCTTCGGTTTGAACTGCTCGCCAATCTGGAACTCGTCGTTGGTGCAGTCGTTCACGAAGAGCGCTACGCCGCGCGATTCAGCGGGCTTGTGCGACTCCAGTTCGAAGGTAATCTTCTGTCCCACGCGCACCTTGGGGATGGCGAAGCACCAGATGCGTGCCGATGCCGACTTGGCGTTGCCGCCTCCCAGCCACAGGTATTGCGGACCGGCATAGTCGCCCAGCGAGGTGGAGGGATAGTCGACGGCGATGGCCAGCGAACGGCGGCTGACGTAGGCCGAGTTGAACACCAGACCCTCGGTCTCAGCGATGGGGGCGCCGTTGGCCAACAGGGCACCGTCGGCATTCACCAGGTCGGCGCTGTAGGCCCAGTAGCATTTGCCGGGCTGCGGGTTGTCGCCATTGGCTTTCTCGGTGTCGCTCCAGGCGCCACCCGTCACTCCGTTCTGGGCCTCCACGGCCAGGTTGTTCACCGTGGTGGCACTCCAGTTGGTAAACGTCCACTTACGGTAGCCCTGTGCACCTGCGATGAGGGCCATCGAAAGGATGATTTGTAGAGTAAATAATTTCTTCATACGTTAACAATTTGTTTATTAGTAAAATAGTTGATGTTCAATCTGCGTGCAAAATTAAGCATTTTATTCCAAACGCACAAATTATTTCCGAGTATTTGCATCACTTGCCATAAGCTTCCAAATAATAAGTGGCGCTTTCCAAAATTTTGGTAACGACTTTTTTTATTTTGGTAACGACTTTTTGAAAAATCTCGTACGAGATTTTTTTCCATGTCAATATGCCTGTTTAGCAGACAGCCAAAATTAATAGGAATGGGGCAGGGCGGGCAGCAGCAAAGTGCCGCCACGGAGAAGGTCGGAGTGGGTGATGGTGGGGGTGGGGAGGGTTTGGCCGTTCAGATGATATTGGTTGTCGGGGGAGCGGCGGATGACGAGGGGGTGGCCGGCGGGCAGGTTGAGTGTGAGCTGACGGAAGGCCGTGCCGCCCAGCACATATTGCGGCGTGCCAGGGCAAACGGGGTAGAAGCCCATGGAGGCGAAGAGCTGCCAGGCCGACATCTGACCGGCATCGTCGTTGCCACTCAGTCCGCCGGGTGTGTCGTTATACTCGGTTTGCAGGATATGACTGATGCGCTGGCGTGTCTTTTCGGGGTGACCGGCCAACGAGTAGAGCCAGGGCACCTGGTGACAAGGCTCGTTGCCGTGCCAGTAGCGGCCCTCGGTGAACATGGAGTCGAGGCGGGCGACGAAAGGCTGCTCGCCTCCCATCAGCTGGATGAGACCGGGAATGTTGTGGGGCACATACCAGGTGTAGTGGCAGGTGGCGCCCTCGGTGATATAGGGCTGGCGGTTTACCAAATCCAAATTGTTCTCCCAGCGTCCGTCGGCATGGCGCCCATCGGCCCAACCCGTCAGCGGGTTGATGGCGTTGCGCCAGTTCTCCGAGCGGCGCATCAGCTCACGGTGATCATCGTCGCTCATGGTCTTTGCCAGCTGCGCCACGCAGAAGTCGTCGTAGGCATACTCCAGCGTGCGACTGGTTTGCTCCTGCTGGTGGAAGGCCTCCTTCACGCTGTCTTCCAAGGGGATGTAGCCGTAGCGTAGGTAGCTATCGAGGGCGCGACGCCCCATGCCGTTCTGGTATTCCTCGAAGGTAGCGGGCTGCTCAAATGCGTTGCGGCGCATGAAGCTATAGGCCGCTGCGGCGTCGAAGCCTTGGATGCCCTTCACATAGGCATCGGCCAGGACGGAGGAGCAGTGGTCGCCAATCATGGCGGCGGTGTAGCTGTTCCAACAAGGGAAGATGGGCAGCCAGCCGCCCTCCTGGGCCATGCCCACCAGCGACTGCATCATCTGCCCGCTCTCCTTGGGGGCGATGATATTCAACAGGGGGTGCAGCGCGCGGTAGGTGTCCCACATGGAGAAATCGCCGTAGCGGATAGAAGCCTCACCCCCAACCCCTCTCCGATTGGAGAGGGGAGAAGCCTCACCCCCAGCCCCTCTCCGATTGGAGAGGGGAGAAGCCTCACCCCCAGCCCCTCTCCGATTGGAGAGGGGAGAAGCCTCACCCCCGGCCCCTCTCCGATTGGAGAGGGGAGTATTTAGACTTTTCCCTTGTTGCTGCCGCATGGTGTATATACTCCCCTCTCCAATCGGAGAGGGGCTGGGGGTGAGGCCGAATTTGGGATAGCTGCCATCCACATCGCTCATCTCGCGGGGAAGGAACGAGGCGCGATAGAGGGCGCCATAGAACTGGTTGACGCGGGCGGTGTCGGGGTCGTCGATGTCGATGGTGTGGAAACGCGCTGTCCAGCGGTCGATGCACTGCTGCTCCATCTGCTCAAAGTCCACTTGGGCCTCGGTGCGCAGGTTCTGCATTGTGCCCTCGCGACTGGTGAACGAGGTGGCCATGCGCAGCACGATGGGCTTGCCACGAGTGCCCTCGAATGTGAGGGCAAAGCCTTGCTCTACGGGATGCGACGCCGTCAGGCGGGCGGTCCACTGCAAGATGAAATGGCCACTGAAACCCGCCGGCTCGCCCCATCCCTGATAGATGCGGTGCACAGGGTTAGTGGCATAGAGCATGCCGCTGCTGGCATCCATCTCCACCCTACCCTGCTGCTCGTCGCTGTTCGCCTTGACAACGATGCACACGGGCTGGTCCTGTGTTGGTGTGATGCGCAGCACGGCGGTATGGCTCAGGCCGGTCAACTCTAAGCGCAGGTGCTCGCTGGGGAGCGTCACGGCGTAGTAATAGGGATGGGAAATTTCGTCGGCATGACGGAAAGGCGTGGATGTTTTGGCGCCATCGGAGAAGACGCCAATGGTGAACGAGCCATAGTCCTGTGTGCAGCCACCTACCAGCCAATGGCTGGCGCGGATGCCCTGAAAGAGGGTGTCCTGATAATAATACGGGGCGATACACTTGCGCTCGGTGTCTTGCGTCTGCGGCGTCCAGAAGGTCTGACCGTTGGGCACCAGTACGGCAGGGAGGGTTTGGCCGTGCTCCTCGCTGCCTTTGCCGAAGAGGCCCGCCGTGCGCGTATTGGCAGCGGCGGTGCCCACCATCGTGTTCAGGGCCGACAGCTGGCGCAGATGCTCCAGCGCATGTATGCGCTGGCACACAGCCGCCTTCACATCGGCCCAGCGGTAGAGGGCTCCACTGTCGTCACTCAGATATTTTAATCTACAGAGGTTTTCGTTGAGCAAGAAAGCCACCAAAATGTCGTCCGCGGCGGTCTGGGCACTTCCGCTGTTCCTCAGGAAAATCATCTGCAGGTTGGCGGCCATGGGGATGATGTCCTCCATGCCAGTACCGGGCAGTTGCACGCCGAGCAGGGTGAGCAAGCGGTAGAGGGCGGTGTCATGACCGAAGCGCAGCGAGGCGCCGTGGCCACCAGCAGCAATCATCGCGTCGGCCTCCTCTTGTATGTTCTCCCACAGGGCGATGCTGCTGCGGGCGGGGATGCCCTCGTTGAGTGGGGTGTCGCCATTGCAGATGGTCATGCGCTCGTTGTTGGCGGCATGAACGGCCAGCATCTCCTCAAACGTAAAAATGTCCCAAAGGCTGATGCGGAGTGGGATGTCCTGCATGTCGCTGGCGATGGTGTGCAGTTCGCTGAGTAACTTCATGGGGTCGGCCACCTTCTCTGGCTCATTGAAGAGCGCGCCGATGAAATGCTCGGTGCCGATGAGGGGCTGTCGACGGGTGCGGGCGGTGAGGGCCTTCAGCTCGTCCGACTCATGGTTGATGTACGCCATGTGGGTGGGGTTCGTCTCAGCCTCGAAGCCCTTGACGGGCAGCTCTTTGACGAAAGCCAGCATCGAGGCTCGACAGCGGGGCGACGTGCTCGAACGTGCCTGTAATCTTGTGTCGTCGCCACGAAACACCTCTGGATAGTTGGTCACCATGCGACGGGCGATGCCCCGATGCTGAGCGGCCCCCAGTTTAGTGAGCTGTCCGGCATGGCCCTGCGCGTTGCGGCATATCTTCTTCAGCCGCTTTTTCACGCTCTTGCCCAAGGGCGTCAGGTTGCCATCGTCGGCAAACTGCTCCATCACCCAGTCGTAGCGATCCTGCGAGGGCAGCCAGCGCGAGCCGTGCCGCCCGTAGTGGGAGATGTAGAACGGCTCATAGCCCTGGGGGATGTCGATGCGCGCCGACGATGTCACGGGATAGGCGAAGTAGACACCGCCCGTGCGCTCAGGAGTGGTTTGCGCCCCTGCGGGGCTAAATGATAAATGAAAAATGAGAAATGATAAAACTATCAACAACCGTTTCATTTAAGATAATATCTATTCAAAGTTAGTTAATACAAATGAATTTTCCCAACAACGGATTTCACGGATTTAACGGATGATTGCTATGCGCAGCCAATCCGTGAAATCCGTGAAATCCGTTGTTGAAAAAGATAATTGTGTTCATCTACTTATAATGTTCAACGTTCAATGTTCAACGTTCACAGCGGGTCCACGTCGAAGTAGAGCTGCAACGAGGCGTAGCGCTTGTCGAGCATGAGCTGCTGTTGGGCCATGCGCAGATACTGTCGCACGCGGGGCATGTCGATGCCCAGCTCCAGCTTCAGCACCAGCTTGCGGATGCTGAGCGTTTTTACACGGGCCACGGCAGGCTTGTCGGGACCCAGCACGCGGGTGCCAAACCACTGGCGCAGTCGGGCACCCATCTCATGGCCTGCCGCTTCCACCACAGCATCCTTCTGATGCTTCAAGAAGACATAAATGATGCGGTGATAGGGCGGATAGTGGAACACCTGTCGCTCAGCGATGAGCGAGCGGTAGAAGGCCTGGTAGTCGTTGCGCACCACCTGACTGATGAGTGGCAGCTGGGGCTGACGCGTCTGCAGCACCACCAGTCCGCGCTTGCCCTTGCGCCCAGCGCGTCCGCTCACCTGCGCCATCATCATGAAGGCGTGCTCGTAGGCGCGGAAGTCGGGATAGTTGAGCATGGAGTCGGCGTTGAGGATGCCCACCACGCTCACGCGGTCGAAGTCGAGTCCCTTCGAGATCATCTGCGTACCGATGAGCAGGTTGGTGCGCCCAGCGGCGAAGTCGTTGATGATGCGCTCGTAGGCCTGGCGCGTGCGGGTGGTGTCGAGGTCCATGCGGGCGATGCGCGCCATGGGCAACAGCTCGCGCACCTGGTCTTCAATCTTCTCGGTGCCAAAGCCGCGCCCGCGCAGCTCCTTGCTGCCGCAAGCCGGACAGGCGTCGGGTACGCGATAGGTGAAACCGCAGTAGTGGCACGACAGCTGGTTCAGCTGCCGGTGCAGTGTCAGACTCACGTCGCAGTGCTCGCAGCGGGGCACCCAGCCACACTGTCGGCACTCCACCATGGGCGCCCAGCCGCGGCGGTTCTGAAACAGGATGACCTGCTCCTCCCGTTCCAGCGCCTCGCGCACATAGGTCATCAGCAAGGGCGAGAAAGGGCCACTCATCATCTTGCGCCGCTGCAGGTCCTGGATGTCCACCACCTCGATGCGGGGCAGCTCCAGCCCCTGGTAGCGCTCCTTCAGCTCCACCAACCCATATTTGCCCGTCATAGCATTATGATAGGTTTCTAAGCAAGGGGTGGCGGTGCCGAGAATGACGGCCCCCAGCGGACCCACCAGACCCTCCCCCAGCGGACCCACCCCCAGCAGACCCACCCCCGGCCCCTCCCTTGTAGGGAGGGGAGTAGATAGTTCTTGCGCCACATTTCCTTGGGAGTAACCACTCCCCTCCCTACAAGGGAGGGGCC
>JAFZSR010000046.1 GCA_017619275.1 Prevotella sp.
ACCTTTGTCGCTGAGCATAGGGTTTTGTACTTTATTGTTAGCACTTCAAAGTTACAAAATTTCCGCGACATACGGAAATCCCTGTGCTCTTTTTTGCGACCTAATCTCAACTATTTTTTAACTTGCGAAACTTGAATTACTAACTTTGCACCATCGAAAGGACAAAGCTTTGGTCTTAATAGATGGTGTTCTTTTATTATCGTCGAGTGTACATAGACGATTCTGAGAGTATAGTGAACTATTTTATTAACTTTTAATTCTTGTAATTATGAGAACTAAAAATTTTATAATTAAAGATTGGGGAGAGCTGAAATACACATCCCCATCTGACAAGTTTCAAGTGGAAGGAGTTCTTAGTCGTAGAGTTATTCTGGAGAGTAAAGATGACAAAGAACTCTTTCATGACACGATTGTGGCCACCCTATGGGACGAACTGGCTCTGACGCTATTTTTCGTCGGCGACGAGGTGACAGCAACTCTTCTGCTCGGTGTTCAACACAAAACTGATGGCACCGTATGTCAAGTGGCGCAGGTAGCAAACATTAAAAGGGCTTGAGTAAACTATCTGCTGAGAAGTAATGGTGAATTTATTAACTATGGATGCGGAAGGCCACAAGGTTGGCCTCCGCATCACTGACAGGGAACAGTATTTTGAATTAAGAAACTCTGCAGCCAACAGGGAGAACTTCAACAAGGCGCGTGATGGTGATGAAAATGCCAAGAGGCGTTTGCTGCAGTTCAACTACAACGACCAGCTGCCCGATGGGGTGCTGCGTGGCTGCCATACGGCGGCCTCCACCTTCGCGCACGACATCGACTGCCACAACCACGAGGAGTGCCAGGAGATAGCCCGGCGCTTGCTCGACATGAGGGAGCTGCTGCAGCTGCAGGAGCTGTCGGTGTCGCCCAACTGGGGGCTTCATGCCGTCTGCATGCGACAGCTGGGCAAGACGATTCTGGAGAACCAGATAGCCTTTGCACTGCTCACCCACACGGAGATGGACTGCAACGCACATGACCAGCAGCGCGTGATGTTCACAGGCCCTGCCGACGAGGAGACGCTGCTCTATCTGGACGACCGCATCTTCTTGGAGCCTATGACCAGAGAAGAGGGCGAGGCGGAGTATGCCCGACTGAAGGAGCGCGAGCAGAAGGGCGAGGAGGAGCTGCCTGCTGGCTTCAAGAAGACCGAGAAGCACCACCGCCCTTGGGAGGATTCCTCCCCTGAGTCAGGGGAGGTCAGGTGGGGTCTGAACACGAAGCCAGCAGATGCAGAGAAAAACGTCAGTTCAGACCCCCAACCCCCTCGCTCGGCTATGCCGCTTGACAAAGTCAAGAACTTAGGGGGCTCAGTGCCTGCCAACATCCGCTCGCGCTTCATCATCGGCGAGTGCCTGAAGGAAAGCAAGCTGCAAGAGAGCGACCTGCGCGACGAGGGTGGCCGCCACAATGCTTGGCTGAGCATCCTCTCGGTAGGTGCCGCGAAGCTGCTCACGCAAGCCGAGATAGTAGGCATTGCACAAGAGCTGGCTCCCGCCTATAGCCAGGAGGAGAACTTCGTGCAGCTGGTGCGCGATTTCTATCAGAAGTACAACGACCCCAGCCAGAAGATGACGACGTTCCAGCGCCGTGTGTTCTCAGAGAGCCGCCACCTGGATGGTTCTGCCGACCCTGCAGGCTCTGATGGTTCTGACAGCACGCCTGCTCCAGTCTATGGCGACTTGGCATCGCTCAGCGACATCTATGCCAACCCTGCACCGCCCATGCTCTCGGCCAAGGCTCGTCCTGCCTTTGTGAGGACTGCCATTGCCCCTGTGCCAGAAGGAGCGAAGGAGACGGGTGCACAGGCCATGTTTCCACCTCTGGGCATGTATTGCGATGCCTGCTTCGTCTATATTGATGGCACGCCCCGTGAGCCACGACTGAACTGCCTCATCATTGCAGGCACGGGCAGCGGCAAGGACAGCAGCACCAAGCACATGCTGAATCACCTGATGGCTCCGCGCCAGCAGGAGGACGCACCTAACCGCGTGAAGCTGGAGGAGTGGAAGCAGGAGTGCAAACGCAAGGAGAGCAAAAATGAGGACAAGCCTCCACGCCCCAACGTCGACGTGCGCAGCGTTGCAGCAAACATCACCCCAGCACGTCTGTCGGAGCTGATGGCTGATTCGCAGGGTCGCATCATCCACACCTATATGTTTGAGTTCGACCAATGGTTTGCTGTCGAGGGATGGAAGCCCGGCACCAACTGTCCTTTCACCAACCTGAAGCTCACCGACGACGAGGACAACCCCTTTGGTCAGGAGCGCGTGGGCAAGGACAGCATCACCTATCGCGGGCCACTCAGCATCAACTGGAACGCCTCTACCACCACGAGCAAGGCGCAGTACTTCTTCCGCAATGTGATGACCGACGGCCCCATCTCGCGACTCTGCCTGGCCACCACACACGACAGCGGACTGGGGGCTCCCATGCCCAAGCACGGCAAGTATGACCAGCGCTACGACGATGCACTGAAGCCCTATATCGACAACCTGCGCCAGGCACATGGAGAGCTGACCTGTAATAAGGCGCTGCGCATGGTGAACCGCCTGAAGCAGGAGCTCGACGACTTTGTGGTGCAGACGGGCGATGAGGTGCTCGACAACCTGGGGCATCGCGCACTGGTGCAGGTGTTCCGCAAGGCCACCCTGCTCTTTGCCGCCAACGGCATGAAGTGGGAGCGCAGCATCGAGGGGTTCTGCCGCTGGAGTCTGCACTACGACCTGTGGCTGAAGCTCCATTTCTTTGGCGACCTCATCCGCTCGGCCGACAAGGAGGTGAAGACCTCGCATCGTGGACCTCGCAACCTGCTGGAGCAGATTCAGACCAATGCCGAGGGCATCTTCAGCCTGGGCGATGCAGAAAACGTGAGACTGAAGAATGGGCGCGACAGGGAGGGTACTACCAACATGCTGAGCCAATGGGTGTGCCGCGGCTTCATCGAAAAGCTGGAAAATGGCAAGTACATGCTGAAGGGCAACCGCTTCCGCAAGCAGTGATGACAGATGACAGATGACAGTTTTAGTTTAAGGGGTAGTCCAGCGATGGGCTGCCCTTTCTCGTTCAGCTCGTTCAGCTGGATTTGTCGCTCGGCGAGCAAAGCGAGACGCTTGCTACCGAAGGGACGCAAGAATCCAGCCGTTTTGAGTATAAGCATTTATAATGCGCTTAACGCTCTATTTCGGATTTAAAATCCTGATACTCAATGCGGTCGGATTGCAAATCCGCCCGAACGAAGGGGCAGCAAACCACGTTCAGCTGGATTTGAAATCCAGCTGCTGTGAGTATAAGCATTTATAATGCGATGAACGCTCTTTTCGGATTTAAAATCCTGATACTCAATGCGGTCGGATTGCAAATCCGCCCGAACGAAGGGAGAGGGCAGGGGACTAAAAAAGGAGTTCATGCTGCTGCACAAACTCCTTTGTTTTTATGACGCTCTGGGCAGATTATTTGATGTTGGGTTCCTCCAGGCCGATGCCCTTCTTGCGGTCGACCACTTTCAGGACGAGGCCGAGGATGAGGGCGGCAACGCCGAGGGCGGCGAGCATGACCAGGGGCCAGGTGTAGTCCTTCTGCGTGGGGTCGGTGACACCCTCGTTGGTGGCATCAAGCACCTTGCCGATGAGCAGGGGGAAGAGCCACAGGCCGATGTTCTGAATCCAGAAGATGAGGGCGTAGGCCGAGCCGATGACCTTTGGCTCCACCAGCTTGGGCACCGACGGCCACAGCGATGCTGGCACCAGCGAGAACGAGGCACCGAGCACGAGGATGGTGAGGTAGGCCACGATGATGCCACCTATCTGGCTGTTGCTGAAGGCGGGCAGGATGAAGGCGAAGGTGAGGTGGCAACCGATGAGCAGCAGACTGCCCAGCACGAGCATAGAGGCGGCCTTGCCCTTATGGTCGACATAGGAGCCGAGGATGGGGGTGATGAGCACTGCCAGCAGGGGGAACACGGCGAAGATGGTCTCGGCCGACTGGCGCATGTAGCCCATGAAGCAGTAGGTGACGAGTGCCAGCACCGAGAGTCCCAGCAGGGCGTACTTGCGGCTCTTCACCTTCTGGAAGTTGCTGGCGAAGCCGGCGGCAGCCACGACGAGCATGATGAGATACTGCACGATGGTGACCTGGTCGGATGCCCAGAACGAGTTCTCGTCGGGCGGCGTGAGCGTGAGGTTGCACTGCAGCATGTTCACGGCATACTTCTGGAAGGGGAAGATGGCCGAGTAGTAGAGCACGCAGAGCAGGGCCACGAGCCAGAAGCCGCTGGAGGTGAGAATCTGCCCCAGGTCTTTGATGCGGAAGGGGTCGTCCTTCTCTTCGGCCTCGCCCGTCTGCGAGTCGAGCTTCTTGTCCATGAAGAAATAGACGATGAACATGATGAGGGCGATGCAGAGCAGCACTACGCCGAAGGCCACGGAACGGCTGACGCTGATGTTGCCGCCCAGCTTGCAGAAGAAGGGCGAGAAAATCATGCAGGTGGCCACACCAAGACGTGCTAGTGCCATCTCGCTACCCATAGCCAGTGCCATCTCGCGGCCCTTGAACCACTTCACAATGCCTCGCGACACGGTGATACCTGCCATCTCACATCCGCAACCGAAAATCATGAAGCCGCACGCTGCCAGCTTGGCCGATGCGGGCATGCCCTCGTAGAAGGGACTGACACCCAGCTCGTCGAAGCCGGGGATGTAGTTCAGGTTGTTGGTGAACCAGGTCTCAAGGCCGCTGCCAATGAAGCTGTCGGTCATGGCGTACCATTTGATGATGGCTCCCACGAGCATCACCGCTCCCGAGAGGATGGCAGTGAAGCGCACGCCCATCTTGTCGAGGATGATACCGGCAAAGATGAGGAAGAAGACGAACACATTGAGGAACACCTCGGCGCCTTGCATCGTGCCGAATGCGGAACCGTCCCATCCGCGAGTGTCTTGCACCTCCTTGAAGATGGGCGAGAGGATGTCCATGAAGATGTAGCTGCAGAACATGGCCAGAGCCAAGAGCAGCAGCGCCGTCCACCGCATGGCGGCAGAGTCGCGTAGTGTCTTTTGTATAGCTTGTGTCATTTTTATTTGTTTTTTTGTCCACTGAGGACACGGAAGACTCAGAATTCTTCTGTGTGCTCTGTGTTCTCTGTGGATTTTCGATTATTGTTTTCTGTGGATTAGACGGGAATCTTGTCGATGCGGCGCTGGTGGCGTCCTCCCTCGAAGTCGGTGGCGAAGAACTCGTCCATGATTTTACGGGCCATGTCCTCGCTGATGAAGCGGCCGGGCATCACCAGCACGTTGGCATTGTTGTGTTGGCGGATGAGGTGGGCAATCTCGGGAATCCAGCACAGTCCGGCACGGATGGTCTGGTGCTTGTTCAGCGTCATGTTGATGCCCTCGCCGCTGCCGCAGATGGCGATGCCGGGATAAACCTCGTTCTGCTCAATTCCCTGGGCAAGCGCATGTCCGAAGTCGCTGTAGTCGCAGCTGTCCTCGGTGTATGTGCCATAATCTTTGTAGGCATAGCCCTTTTCGTCGAGATACTTCTTGACGAACTGTTTCAGCTCGAAGCCCGCATGGTCGCTGGCCAAGCCAATCGTTTTTGTTTCCATCATTTTATTTTAGATTTACGTTTTAGAATATTGTCGATTAACATACAGCATGTTCTCTGTGTGCTGCGGAAAATTCGATTGCAAAGGTACGAAATGTTTGCGAAACCCGAAAATAATTGAGCGAAAAGTTACGCATTAAAAAAATAATGTGTAATTTTGCGGATGAAGAATGTTCTATTTTAACAATTTCAATAAAGGATGGAAGAAAGAAAACGCAACTGGAAGGAAATCAGAAAGTTTGAAGAGATTCTCTTCGAGGAGTACAACGGCATTGCCAAGATTACCATCAACAGGCCGCAATACCGCAATGCTTTCACCCCCCTCACCACGAAGGAGCTGAGCGATGCTTTCGTACTTTGCCGCGAGATGCAGCGCATCCGTGTGGTGCTGCTCACGGGGGCCATGTCGCCGGTGCCCGAGGGCATGAGGCTGGAGGACATGAAGCACGCCTTCTGTAGTGGCGGCGACATGCACGTGAAAGGACGTGGTGGATACATCGACGACGAGGGTGTGCCCCGCCTGAGTGTGCTCGACGTGCAGATGCAGATACGCCGTCTGCCCAAGCCCGTGATTGCGATGGTGAACGGCTATGCTATCGGTGGGGGACATGTGCTGCACCTGGTGTGCGACCTGACGATAGCCTCGGAGAATGCCATCTTTGGACAAACGGGGCCAAAGGTGGGCTCGTTCGATGCGGGCTTTGGCAGCAGCTATATGGCGCGTATCGTGGGTCAGAAGAAGGCTCGCGAGATTTGGTTCCTCTGCCGACAGTATAGTGCCGCCGAGGCCGAGCGCATGGGACTGGTGAACAAGGTGGTGCCTCTGGCGCAGTTGGAAGATGAATGCGTGAGCTGGGCAGAGACGATGATGGAGCGGTCGCCCATCGCCCTAAGAATGATTAAGGCTGGACTCAACGCCGAGCTTGACGGACAGGCAGGTATACAGCAATTGGCGGGCGATGCCACGATGCTCTATTACTTCCTCGACGAGGCACAAGAGGGCGGAAAGGCTTTCCTTGAGAAGCGCAAGCCCGACTTTGGGAAGTTTCCGCAGGTGCCGTAGAATTCCGATGACAGATGACAGATGACAGTTTCTGCTAAGTACCCCGTAATTCGTGATTAGAGTGTAATGCTCTCGATGCGAAGCTTCAGGATGCCAGCGGGCACGCGCACCGTCACCACGTCGCCCGCACGCTTGTTGAGCAGGGCTTCGGCGATGGGCGACTTGATGGAAATCTTGCCTTCGCGCAGGTTGGCTTCGTGCGGACTGGCAATGGTGTAGGTCATGCGCTGGTTATTGGCGAGGTTGGTCATCTCCACCTTGCTCAGGAGTTGAACCTTGTCGGTGGCGAGCCGCGACATGTCGATGACGCGCGCATTCTCCAGCACCCGCTGCTTGAAACGAATTCTGCCCAGCAATCGCGACTGCTCGCGCTTGGCGGCGTGATACTCAAAGTTCTCGCTGAGGTCGCCCTTGTCGCGAGCCTCGGCAATGGCTTCCCTCACCTGCGGCAGCTCTACGCACTCCAGCTGGTGCAACTCGGCCACCAGCTTGTCGTAGCCCTCTTGTGACATGTATTCCATACTCTAATCTTTAGCTATTTCCGTAATCGGCCGCAAAATTACAGATTATTCTGCACATTTCAAACGAAAACAGTTCTTTTTGTGAATAAATTATCGATTGACATCCAGGAGCGAGTGCTCCATTTCATTCAGCCAGCAGGCACCAGTAGGGGTGTCTACACCGAGCGGCGCATTTGGCTGGTCACCATTTCCAACGGCCAAAACCAGGGGGTGGGGGAGTGTGCACCGCTGCCCGACCTAAGTTGCGACGCCATGCCGCCACAACAGTATTACAAGGTGTTGCGCCGCTTCTGCGATGAGATAGAGCAGACCGGGCAGCTCGATGTGGAGGCGCTGCGCCCTTATCCCAGCATGCTCTTCGGATTGGAAACGGCCATGCGCTCTTTACTGTTCTCTCACACCTCACCTCTCACCCCTCACCTCCTCTTCGACACCCCTTTCAGTCGAGGTGAAGAGGGCATCCCCATCAACGGACTGGTGTGGATGGGCACCTACGAAGAGATGGAACAACGCATGGAGATGAAGCTGCAACAGGGTTTCCGTTGCATCAAGTTGAAGATTGGCGCCATCGACTTCGACCAGGAACTGGAGTTGCTGAAGCGCATTCGCAATCGCTTTGGTCCTCGCGAGGTGGAGTTGCGCGTAGATGCTAACGGTGCCTTCGACTATGCCAACGGCGACGCCCTCTACAAGCTGGAACTGCTGTCGCAATTTGCCCTGCATTCCATCGAGCAACCCATACGTGCCGGTCAGTGGGCTAATATGGCGGAGCTCTGCCGCGATGCACCCCTGCCCATCACTCTCGACGAGGAACTCATCGGCATCAACGACCCCGAGCAGAAGCGCCAGCTGCTACACATCATCAAGCCTGCCTACATCGTGCTGAAGCCCTCGTTGCACGGCGGCATGATGGGCTGCCGCGAATGGATCAGCATGGCCAGCGAAGAGGGCATCGGCCACTGGATTACCTCGGCCTTGGAGAGCAACGTAGGTCTGAACGCCATCGCCCAGCTATGCAGCGCTTTGCCCCATTGCGGCGCCAAGAACCAGATGATGCCACAAGGCCTGGGAACCGGCATGCTCTTCAGCGACAACATTGAAATGCCGCTCGAGATAAGAGGCGACAAGCTATGGATGAAATGAAAAAAGCAAGGCAAAAGTTTGTTCATATCGGGAAAAAAGCGTAACTTTGCACCGTGATAGAGTTAGAACGACATATAGAAATATTACTGCTGAGCAACGACTGCGTTATAGTGCCGGGTCTTGGTGGCTTCATGGCGCATCATGTGGATGCTCGCTACGATGAGAGAGACGGCATGTTTGTGCCGCCTATTCGCACGTTGGGATTCAATCCGCAGCTGAAGCTGAACGACTCGCTGCTGGTGCAATCCTATATCGAGGCTCACGACATCAGCTATCCCGAAGCACTCCGCCGCATTGAGGGCGAAGTGGCCGAGTTGCGTGCACATCTGGAGACCACCGGCATCTACGAGCTGAACGACATTGGCGTGCTGCGCCTGAACGAGGAAGGCAACATGGAGTTTGAGCCTTGCGAGGCCGGCATCCTCACCCCCAGTCTCTACGGTTTTGGCTCGTTTGCCATGAAGCCCTTGCAACAAACGCCGGCGGTAACTGAAAAGAAAGAGAAACTGAAGGCAGAGCGCCTGCCCGATGAGAAGCCCATCACCATTAAGATGGCTTGGCTGCGCAATGCTGTGGCCGTGGCCGCCGCCGTGCTGGCATTCCTGATGATTGGCACGCCAGTGAAGAACAGCGACCCGATGAGCGATATGCAGCAGAGTGCCTTCATCAATGTGGCTACTCATCATCGTCCACAAACCACCGAAGCCGACGACATGGTGGCTCCTGCCGCCATCGACGAAGCGCTGGAGGCTGTGGAAGAATTGTCGGCAGTGGGCGAGCAGCGCACTCCGGCCAGCAGCACCTTCGGCATCGTGATGGCTTGCCAGGTGTCTGAGAAGAATGCGAAGGCCTTCATCGGTCAGTTGGTAGAGAAAGGCTTCAACGATGCTCGTATCGTGGTGAGCGGCAGCAATCATGTGCGTCGTGTGGTATATGGCAGCTTCGATAGCGAGGAAGAAGCAGTGGCCACATTGCGCCAGTTGCGTAGTGAGAGTCGGCTCTTCAAGAACACTTGGATCATGGAATTCAAATAACCATCGACCGCTTTAATTGCCATCTTTTTTATGAAGCGTGTCCGTTGTCCCAAATGCGATCATTTTATTACCTTCGACGAAACCCGCTATGAGGCGGGGCAGTCGTTGGTGTTCCTCTGCCCCGAGTGCGGTAAGCAGTTTGGCATCCGCATGGGCGTGTCGAAACTCCGTCAGACGCAGCGCGAGGAGAACAAGATAAGCACCGAGGAGCAGATGCAGGACTCGGAGTTCGGCAGCATCGTGGTCATCGAGAACGTGTTCCATTACAAGCAGGTGCTGCCCCTACGCATGGGCGACAACACCATTGGTCGCTACCAGAAGGGCAATCCCATCACCACGCCCATCGAAACCGTCGACCCCAGCGTCGACCTGCTGCATTGCATCATCAACGTCAGTCGCGACAAGCAGGGACGTCTGCGCTATGTGCTCCGCGATGCCAACAGCAACACGGGCACCTTTGTCGACAATACCGAGATTCCGCCAAGGGAGCGTCGCATCATCGGCGATGGCACGCTCTTCACCATTGGCGCCACAAGCATTATTTTGAAACTTGAAGAATGATATACAGCCATGAACGCTAAACCCAAGAAACGCCGTTGGCACTGTCTGAGCGGGCAGGAGCCCACCGAGCTTGACAAGCAAGTGATGTACTGGGAACAGAAGGGAAAGCTGGTGCCCACGCGTGAGTTGATTAAGACACCCGAACAGATTGAGGGCATCCGCAGGGCTGGCGTGGTGAATACGGGTGTGCTCGATGCGGTGGCTGCTGCCATTCACGAGGGCATGAACACGCTGGAGATTGACCAGATTTGCCGCAAATACTGCGAGGAGCATAACGCCATTCCCGCTTGTCTGAACTACGAGGGTTTCCCCATGAGCGTTTGCACCAGCATCAACGAGGTGGTGTGTCACGGCATCCCCAAGGAGACCGACGTGTTGGAGGAAGGCGACATCATCAACGTCGACTTCACCACTATTCTCGACGGCTATTATGCCGATGCCTCGCGCATGTTCATCATCGGCAAGACCACACCCGAAAAGGAGCAGCTGGTGCGTGTGGCCAAGGAGTGCTTGGAGATTGGCATGGAAGCCGCCAAGCCTTGGGGCTTCGTGGGCGACATCGGTCACGCCATCGAGAAGCATTGCAAGAAGTATGGCTATGGCATCGTGCGCGATTTGGCTGGGCACGGCGTGGGTCTGAAATTCCACGAGGAACCCGATGTGAACCACTACGGCCATCGCGGCACGGGCATGTTGCTGGTGCCCGGCATGGTCTTCACCATCGAGCCGATGATCAACATGGGTACGTGGAAAGTCTTCATCGATGCCGACGACCCCTACGAGTGGGAGGTCATCACCGAAGACGAGAAACCATCGGCACAATGGGAGCACACCCTGCTCATGACCGAACATGGCGTGGAGGTGCTCACCTACTAAGTAAGCCCCCCTCTATCCCCCCAAGGGGGGGAAGAAACTAAACCAATCTTTTCCAAGAACTATTCTCAAGAACTCCCCCCCAACCCCTCTCGTTTTGAAGGGGTTGGGGGGGGGCTTTTGGAGAGTAAGTGATTTCTTCCTCCCCCCTTGGGGGGATTGAGGGGGGCTTTTTAGAATTCAGAAGTGAAGTGGAACTGCAGGTGCTTGAAGTCCTGTTGGGCCATTTGTAACATGTAGCCGCTGTCGGCCAAGAAAACATCGCGGCCTTCTTTGTCTTTTGCCATGTACTGGTACTTGCGCTTCTTGAATTGCTCCAGCTCTTGCTCGTCGTCGCTGCTAATCCAGCAAGCCTTGTAGAGGTTCACCGGCTCCCAGCGGCAGCGGGCGTTGTATTCGTTCTCCAAACGGTACTGAATCACTTCGAACTGCAGCTGACCCACGGTGCCCACAATCTTGCGGTTGTTGAACTGGTTGACAAAGAGCTGGGCCACGCCCTCGTCCATCAACTGGTCTATGCCCTTCTGCAACTGCTTGGCCTTCATGGGGTCGTCGTTCTCAATATACTTGAACAGCTCGGGCGAGAACGAAGGCAGACCGCGGAAGTGCAACGGCTCGCCCTCGGTGAGTGTGTCGCCAATCTTGAAGATTCCTCCTGTATCAGGCAAACCCACGATGTCGCCCGGCCAAGCCTCGTCGATGGTGCTCTTGCGTTGAGCCATGAACTGGGTGGGGCTGGTGAAGCGCATCGTCTTCCCTTGGCGAACATGCAGATAGGGGGTGTTGCGCTGGAACCTGCCTGAGCACACTTTGCAGAAGGCGATACACGAGCGGTGGTTGGGGTCGATGTTAGCGGTGATTTTGAAGATAAAGCCTGTGAACTTGGGCTCTTCGGGCTGCACGTCGCGCTCCTCGGCCTTGGTGGGACGAGGGCTGGGCGCAATCTCCACAAAGCAATTCAATAGTTCCTGTACGCCAAAGTTGTTCAAGGCTGAACCGAAGAACACAGGGGCCACCTCGGCGGCGCGATAACTCTCCACATCGAACGCAGGATAGACACCTTCCACCAGCTCCAAGTCCTCGCGTAACTTGGCGGCATCCCGCTCACCAACACGCGCATCAAGGTCGGCGGAATCAATATCCACAGACACTTTCTCCGTCACGCGCTGCTTGTCGGGGGTGAAGAGGTCGAGCTTGTCCTCATAGATATTATACACGCCCTTGAACTTGGCTCCTTGGTTGATGGGCCAGCTCAGGGGGCGAACCTTAATCTCCAGTTCTTGTTCCAGTTCGTCGAGCAGGTCGAAGGGGTCGCGGCCCTCGCGGTCCATCTTGTTGATGAAGATGATGACGGGGGTCTTCCTCATGCGGCACACGGTCATCAGCTTGCGGGTCTGCGTCTCCACGCCTTTGGCACCGTCGACCACAATGATGGCCGAGTCGACGGCGGTGAGCGTGCGGAAGGTGTCCTCGGCAAAGTCTTGGTGACCTGGCGTATCGAGGATGTTTACTTTGTATTCTATATCTTTTCCTTCGGGGGTGTAGTCGAACTCCATCACCGATGTGGAGACCGAGATACCGCGTTGCTTCTCGATGTCCATCCAGTCGCTGGTGGCCGTTTTCCTGATTTTGTTGCTTTTCACAGCCCCAGCCACTTGTATCTGTCCACCGAAGAGCAGGAACTTCTCGGTGAGGGTGGTTTTACCGGCATCGGGGTGGCTGATAATGGCGAATGTACGTCTGCGTTCTATCTCCTGGTTCATCCTTTTTCCGAAATTTTCGGCAAAGGTACGAATAAGCGAGCGAAAAGCAAAGGAAAAAGAATTTTTTCTTTGTTTTTCAGAGCGAAAGTACTTTCGGCGCAAGCCAAAAGTACGAATAAGCGAGCAAAAAGCGAAAGAAAAACCTGTTTTTCTTCAGCTTTTTCGAGCGGAATTACACTTTCTAAATGAAGTTATCGTTTTTGCGTTGGCAATTTTTGAAGCAGCAGCTCTACTAATCGCGGCACGGCATAGTGGTCGAGCTGTTTTTCTTCCGTCCAGAAATAATCACTGGGCAACGTTGGCTGTTCGTCGGGTTCCCACAGATAGAAGTCGGCAAAGAGGATTTGATGCGTGAGCACATGCTTCACGTTTAATTGCAATGGAATGGCCCCCTCTGGCACGCGCTCGGCAAGCCAAGGCTCATAAAGTCCTTGCCAGATGTCGCCCGCAGGACGGCGGTGCAGAGCCGTCAGCTCCTTATACCTTATATATATATAAAGGAGGTGGCGCTCCTTCACTTTCAGTTTCTTCAGTTTCACGGGCAGATGGTCGATGCGCCCTTCACATAGAGCGATGCATGTCTCTTGCATCGGGCAAGACGGGCAGCGTGGGCTGGTGGGTGTGCATTGCGTGGCGCCAAAGTCCATCATGGCCTGGTTGAAGAGCGAGGCCTGGCTGGTGGGCAAAAGCTGTTGTGCCAAGGCGGCGAACTCCTTCTTTCCTTCGCTGCTGTTGATGGGCGTGCTGATGCCATAGTGGCGTGCCAGCACCCGATAGACATTTCCGTCGACTACAGCCGCGGGCAATCCGAAGGCAAACGAGCCGATGGCCGCAGCTGTGTAGTCGCCCACGCCCTTCAGTTGTTTGATGCCTTCCAACGTAGTAGGAAAACCACCACGCTCAACAATCTGCTTGGCGGCATGGTGCAGGTTGCGGGCACGGCTATAGTAGCCCAGCCCCTGCCATTCCTTCAGCACATCGTCTTCGGTGGTGGCGGCCAGTGCCTCCACCGTAGGCCAGCGGCGCATGAATCGCTCCCAATAGGGACGCCCTTGTTCTATGCGCGTCTGCTGCAGGATGATTTCCGACAGCCAGATGGCATAAGGGTCGTTTGTCTCGCGCCAAGGCAGCTCACGACCATTCATGCGAAACCATTGCAAAAGTGTTGACGTGAAACTCATATTAGCACGCAAAATTATGAAAAAAAGAAGAAATCAAAGAAGAAACACCGCTTTTTTTGCTGGTTTCATTGGCTTGAAACACTTTTTTTTGTATATTTGCAGCGCAAGCAATCATTTCCAGTCAAGAAAGATGGATATTCTGCAACAGGACATCAAGTACCTGACGGGCGTTGGCCCCAGCCGCAAGCAGATACTCAGCCGCGAGCTGGGCATCGAAACTTTTGGCCAGTTGCTGGAGTATTATCCCTATAAGTATGTTGACCGCACCACGGTGTACAAGGTGCACGACCTTACGGGCGACATGCCCTTTGTGCAGGTGGTGGGCCGCATCCTGAGCTTCGACACCTACGAGATGGGACCCCGCCGTCTGCGAGTGGTGGCGCACTTCAGCGATGGAACGGGCGTGATGGACTTGGTGTGGTTCAACGGCGGCAAGTATGCCTTGGAGAACTATGTGGTGGGGCAGGAGTATCTAGTGTTTGGCAAGCCCTCGGTGTTTATCAACCGTCTGCAAGTGCAGCACCCGGAGATTGAAAAGATGGACAATGCAAAGCTGACCAGTGACGGTTCGGCTGGCTTCCGTCCCTACTACAACACCACCGACAAGATGAAGAAGGCGGGCATGGCCAGTCGAACTGTGGAACGATTGGTGACCACGCTGATAGAGCGTCTGAAAGAGCCGTTGCCCGAGACGCTGCCCGATTTCATTCTCTCCAACCAGCATCTGATGGGGCGCGATGAAGCTTTGCGTGCCATCCATCATCCAGCGTCGGCCCGACAACTGGAGCGGGCCCAGGTGAGACTCAAGTTTGAAGAGCTGTTCTTTGTGCAACTCAACATCCTGCGCTACGCCAGCTATCAGCGCAACAAGTACGGGGGCTATGTCTTCAACCGTATTGGAGACGTTTTCAATACATTCTTCTACCATCATCTGCCTTTTCAACTCACTGGAGCCCAGAAGCGCGTGATGCACGAGATACGTGCCGACCTGTGTACTGGCCGACAGATGAATCGTTTGCTGCAGGGCGATGTGGGAAGCGGCAAGACGCTCGTGGCGCTGATGACCATGCTCATCGCCATCGACAATGGTTGCCAGGCGTGCATCATGGCGCCCACCGAGATACTGGCCGAGCAGCACTTGAACACCATTAAGGATTTTCTGGGCGACATGCACATCAGAGTGGAACTGCTCACGGGCGTGGTGAAGGGCAAGCGGCGCAAAGAGGTGCTGGAAGCCTTGGCCAATGGCAGTGTGGGCATCCTTGTGGGCACGCATGCCGTCATTGAGGATGCGGTGCAGTTCCATCGCCTGGGGCTGGTGGTCATCGACGAGCAACACCGCTTCGGCGTGGAGCAGAGGGCCAAGCTGTGGGGGAAGGGAATGGGCGCTCACCCCATCATCCCCCACGTGCTGGTGATGACGGCCACGCCCATACCGCGCACACTGGCCATGACACTATATGGCGACCTCGACGTGAGCGTCATCGACCAGCTGCCGCCTGGCCGTAAGCCCATACGCACCACCCATGTCTACGACAACCGCATGACCTCGCTCTATGATGGCATACGGCGACAGATACGCCAAGGACGGCAGATCTACGTGGTGTTCCCCTTAATTGAGGAAAGCGAGAAAATCGACCTGAAGGATCTGGAAAAGGGTTTTGAGACGCTGAAAGAGGCTTTCCCCGAATTCCAATTGAGCAAGGTGCACGGGCGTATGAAGCCTGCCGAGAAGGAGGCCGAGATGCAGCGCTTCGTGAGTGGTCAGACGCAGATGCTCGTGGCCACTACGGTGATTGAGGTGGGGGTGAACGTGCCCAACGCCTCGGTGATGGTCATCCTCGACGCCCAGCGCTTCGGTCTCTCGCAGCTGCATCAGCTCAGGGGCAGGGTAGGGCGCGGTGCCGACCAGTCGTATTGCATCCTCGTGACGCCCTATCAGCTGTCGGAAGACACCCGCCGCCGTATCGACATCATGTGCGAGACCAACGACGGCTTCCGCATTGCCGAGGCCGACTTGAAACTGCGTGGTCCCGGCGACTTGGAGGGCACGCAGCAGAGCGGCATGGCCTTCGACCTAAAGATTGCCAACATTGCTCGCGATGGCCAGCTGGTGCAGATGGCACGCGACGTGGCGTCGGCCATCATCGATCGCGACCCCATGCTCACAGAGCCTTGCCACCAGCTATTGGCCGACAGGCTGCAACAGCTGCGCAAGACAGATATTGACTGGAGTCATATATCATAGACCCACCCCCAACCCCTCCCGTACGGGAGGGGAGTTTGGTTAGACTTCTCCTCAGCAAAAAGATTGAATCAAAAACTTCGTAGCAAAGCTATACACTCAGATTTCTCCGCTGCGAAACTATACAAGCCCCCCTCCCGTACGGGAGGGGTTGGGGGTGGGTTTTTTATTCCACTGTAACACTCTTTGCCAAATTTCGCGGACGGTCCACGTCTTTTCCTTTGCACACGGCGATGTGGTAGGCCAACAGCTGCAAGGGGATGGAGGCGATGAGCGGCTGGAAGCATTCCATCGTGTCGGGCAGCTCTATGACATGGTCGGCAAACTTGCGAATCTGCTCGTCGCCCTCGGTGACGATAGCCGTGACGCGGCCACCACGAGCACGCACCTCCTGGATGTTGGAGATGACCTTCTCGTAGAGACGGTCGCGGGTGGCGATGACAAAGACGGGCATCTCTGAGTCGATGAGGGCGATGGGGCCGTGCTTCATCTCGGCGGCGGGATAACCCTCGGCGTGGATGTACGAAATCTCCTTTAGCTTCAATGCACCTTCGAGTGCCAGCGGATAATTATAGCCGCGCCCCAGGTAGAGGCAGTTCTTGGCGTAGGTGAAGATGGGGGCCAGCCGTTCAATCTGCTCGTTGGCCTTGAGTGCCTGTTCCAGCTTGTCGGGAATCAGCGTCAGTTCCTTCACCATTTCCTTGTATAAGTCGCCAGGAATGGTGCGTCGCTCGTTGGCGATGCACAGGGCGAGCATTGAGAGCACGGTGACCTGACCGGTGAAGGCTTTCGTGCTGGCCACACCGATTTCGGGTCCTACGTGGATGTAGACACCCGTGGACGTCTGGCGCGGAATGCTGGCGCCGATGGCATTGCACACGCCGAAGACGAAGGCCCCCGACTTGCGGGCCAGCTCGATGGCAGCCAGCGTGTCGGCCGTCTCGCCGCTTTGCGAGATGGCCACCACCACATCGTCGGGGTAGATGACGGGGTCGCGGTAGCGGAATTCCGAAGCGTACTCCACCTCCACGGGGATGCGGCAGAGGCTCTCGATGAGCATCTTGCCGATGAGTCCGGCGTGCCACGAGGTGCCGCAGGCCACGATGATGATGCGGCGGGCGCTGACCAGCTTTTCGCGATAGTCGATGACGGCAGAGAGGGTGATGCGGTCGGAATCCACATTAATGCGACCTCGCATGCAATCGCGCAGACACCCCGGCTGCTCAAAGATTTCCTTCAGCATGAAATAGGGGAAACCACCTTTCTCCAGCTGGCCCAGCGTCACGTCAATCTGCTTCACGTTGGGGTGTTGCGTCACGTTGTCGATGTTCACCACGTGCAACGCCTTTCCTGCTTGCAGCACGGCGATGTCACCGTCGTTCAGGTACACCACGCGGTCGGTGTATTCAGCAATGGGGCTGGCATCCGAGGCCAGGTAGAAAGCCCCGTCCTCGCCCAGGCCCACCACTAGCGGAGAACTTTGACGGGCACACACAATCGTGTCGGGGTGCTCGCGGTCGAGGATGGCGATGGCGTAGGCGCCGATGACCTGGTGCAAGGCCACCTGCACGGCTTCGAGCAGCGACAGGTCGTTGCTCAGCATGATGTGCTCGATGAGCTGTACCAGCACCTCCGTGTCGGTCACGCTCTTGAAGGCAATTCCTCGGCTGATGAGGTTCTCCTTCAGCGTCAGGTAGTTCTCTATGATGCCGTTGTGTATCAGTGCCAGACGGCCCGATGCCGAGTAATGCGGATGGGCATTCGTGCTGCTTGGCTCGCCGTGGGTGGCCCAGCGGGTATGTGCAATGCCCACCGTTCCCGTCTTGTCCTTGTCCTCACAGTAAGCCTCCAGGTCGGCCACCTTTCCTTTGGCTTTGTAAACATTGAGGGCTCCATCCTCGCTAATCATTGCCACGCCGGCACTGTCGTAGCCGCGATACTCCAGGCGCTTAAGGCCTTTAATCAAAATGGGATAGGCTTCGTTGGTGCCTATGTAACCTACAATTCCACACATATTTTATTTGTTATTTAGTTTTTATCATTTAGGCTATAGGCCGCCTTTCCACTGGTCGCAGGTCGCTTGTCGGCCAAATACAAGCCCATCAGTATGAGCGCTGTTCCCAGCAGGAACCAGAGTGTGATGTGCTCGCTAAGCACCATCCAGGCACAAACGATGGTCACCACGGGATTGACGTAGACGTAGTTGGTGGTGACGACGGCTCCCAAGTGGCTCACCGCCCAGTTCCAGGCCATGAAACACGCCGTGGAGGCGATGCACCCCAAGAACAGCAGCTGCACGATGGCGGCAGGGCTGCGCAGCGCCTCCATAGGCGGCAGGTCGGGGTAGACGATGTAGTAGGGAATCATCGTCAATAGACCGTAGGCAAACACTTTGCGCGTGATGAACAGCGTGTCGTAGCGCTTGTAGGCAGGTATGAGCAGCAGACTGTAAACCGCCCAGCACAAGCATGCCACGAAGGCCAGCGCATCGCCCTTGGGCGACAGGTGGAGCACAAATTGGCCATTGAGCACCACCAGCACCACCCCCGCAGCTGCCAAAAGGCTGCCAGCCACTTGCACGGTGCCAAGGCGCTCTGAACGGTAGAAAGCCCAGATGAGCAGCGATGCAAACAGGGGACACAGGCACACAATGAGCGAGGTGTTGGTCGTAGTGGTATAGTTCATGGCTGCATTCTCGGAAAGGAAGTAGAGCGAGCCACCCGTCACGCCAAGTCCTATCATCAGCAGCTCATCCTTGGCATCGGTCGCCCACCAGCGGTGGCGATGGCCCAGCAACGACACCGCAAGCAGCAACACGTAGGCCACAATGAAGCGGAGCGTGAAGATATGCGCCGGCGACAAGCCACTCAGAAGCAGCAGTTTTGTAAAGACAAACGTACTGCCCCACACAATGACCACCAGCAGGGCCACAACATGATATTTTAGGTTGCTATGCATAGCTCCGCTTTTTCAGCCTGCAAAATTACAACAATTTGCCCAAAACACCATAATGCCCCTGCATTTTTTGATTGAAAAAAAGCACGTGGCTTACGCATTCGTAGTTTTTCCGTTTCTTTTGCTTATGCATTGCGGTCGCAGGCAACGCAAAAACGCCTTTTTGTTACAAATCGACATTTTGGCAAAATGAAATGCCCTGAGAGCCGTGGGCATCATCCGTGAAATCTGTTTAATCCGTTGTTTACTTTGCCAATAGATGTAACAATGCTTGACAGCCCTCTAGCACATCGCGCCAAGTGGCCTCGAAGTCGCCTGTGTACCAAGGGTCGGCCACGTTGCCAGGCCGTTGGGTAAAGTCCATCAGCATGACGATTTTCCCTTCAGGGTCGCCGCCGCAGATGTTCCGCATGTTGCGGATATTCCACGTGTCCATGCCTATCAGCAGGTCGTAGCGGTCATAGTCCGAGCGCCTCATCTGTCGTGCTGTCTTACCCGCGCAGCCGATGCCGTGCTCCGCCAGTTTGCGGCGGGCAGGGGGATAGACGGTGTTGCCAATTTCCTCCGTAGAAGTCGCAGCCGACTCAATCACGAACTTGTCTTCCAGCCCCGCTTTGGCCACCAGGTCCTTCATCACAAACTCCGCCATCGGGCTTCGGCAGATGTTCCCGTGACAGACGAAGAGTATATATCTTTTATTGTTGTTATGCTGCATAATGGCATTGTTGCTTGTTGTCATTGCTTGAAATAACGTTTTGGAATGCAAAATTACAAATAAAAAATGAGATATCGGCCTCTGTGCTGAAAAAACACATTTTTAATGTGAAATATCGACTCTTTTCAAGATGCTAACGCCTCGTCGAATTTTGGTAACGCTTTTTTGAAAAAAACTAACGCTTTTTTGAAATTTGGTAACGCTTTTTTTTCGGAGTCTCTAAACCCTTTGTTTTCAGAGACGAAAACTTTCGGTTTTTCTTTGTTGGAAAGGATTTTTTTGCTATCTTTGCACCGAGAATGAAAAGGATGAAAGATGCCTTGTAAAAGTAATAATTGAAGCAAAAGATGATTACACTGACAAATCTGGCCATACAGTTCGGCAAAAAAACGCTCTACAAGGACGTGAACCTGAAGTTCCTGAGTGGCAACATCTATGGTGTGATAGGTGCCAACGGTGCCGGCAAGTCGACACTGCTGCGTGCCATCAGCGGTGAACTGGAACCCAACAAAGGTACGGTGGAGCTGGGACCTGGCGAGCGCCTGAGCGTGCTGGAGCAAGACCACTTTAAATACGACGCTTTCACGGTGATGGACACCGTGCTGATGGGCCACCAGCCCCTGTGGCAGAACATGAAGGAGCGCGAAGCCCTCTACGCCAAGGCAGAGATGACCGAGGAGGATGGCAACCGCGCCGCCGAGTTGGAGATGGCCTTCGCCGAGATGAACGGATGGGAGGCCGAGAGCGAGGCCGCACAGCTGTTACAGAACCTTGGTGTGAAGGAGGAGCGGCACTACCAGCAGATGAGCGACATCTCGAACAATGAGAAGGTGCGCGTGATGCTGGCCAAAGCCCTCTTCGGACATCCCGACAACCTGCTCCTCGACGAGCCTACCAACGACCTCGACCTCGACACCGTACAGTGGCTGGAGGAGTATTTGAGCAATCTGGAGCAGTGCGTGCTCGTGGTGAGCCACGACCGTCACTTCCTCGATGCTGTGAGTACCCAGACCATCGATATCGACTTTGGCAAGGTGACGCTCTTCGCGGGCAACTATTCGTTCTGGTACGAGTCAAGTCAGCTGGCGCTGCGCCAGCAGCAGAACCAGAAGCTGAAGGCTGAGGAGAAGCGCAAACAGCTGGAGGAGTTCATCCGTCGTTTCTCAGCCAACGTGGCGAAATCGAAGCAAACCACTTCTCGAAAGAAGATGCTTGAAAAGCTTAACATCGAGCAGATTACGCCTTCAACGCGCAAGTATCCTGGTATCATCTTCCAGATGGAGCGCGAGCCAGGAACGCAGATACTGGAGGTGGAGGGTCTGCGCGCTGTGGACGCCGATGGAACCGTGCTCTTCGACAATGTGAACTTCGTCATCGAGAAGGGTCAGAAGACTGTCTTCCTCAGCCATAACCCTAAGGCCATGACCGCCCTCTTCGAAATCATCAACGGCAACCGAGAGCCTGATGCCGGCACCTACAAATGGGGCGTCACCATCACTACGGCCTACCTGCCACTGGACAACACAGCCTTCTTCCAGAGCGAGATGAACCTGGTGGACTGGCTGTCGCAGTATGGCGCGGGCAACGAGGTGCTGATGAAGTCATACCTGGGTCGCATGCTCTTCCGCGAGGAGGACGTGCTGAAGAAGGTGTGTGTGCTGAGCGGCGGCGAGAAGATGCGCTGCATGATTGCCCGCATGCAGCTGAAGAACGCCAACTGCCTCATCCTCGACACGCCTACGAACCATCTCGACCTGGAGTCGATTCAGGCCTTCAACAACAACCTGGTGCAGTTCAAGGGCAACATCCTCTTCGCCTCTCACGACCATGAGTTCATCCAGACCGTGGCCGACCGCATCATCGAGTTGACGCCTCGCGGCACCATCGACAAGCTGATGCAATATGATGACTACATCTACGACGAGAGCATCAAGGAGCTGAAGGCCAAATTGTATGGTTGATTTACTGTTTGATATCATCTATTCTTGAAGGACATCATGAAAAGGATTGCGATGGCTTTTGCCCTGCTGCTCGTGCTGGCAGGGTGCGGACAGAAGAACGACAACTCGAAAGAGCGCAACGACGCAACGGAGGAAGCTGAAGAGCGCGTGATGGAGGCCGACGACGAGTCGGTGGCCTCAAGCAACGAGGTTGAAGCTTTCGACTTCGAACGCTACCATGAAGCCATGCTTGAACAAGCCTTCCCCCGTTATGCCAAGAGCGCCGAGGACGTGCGCTTTGTGGAATATGCCCTTATCGACATCGACGGCGACGGTCGTCCCGAAGTGTGGGTGCGCGGCGACGAAGGACAAGACTATCAGGGTGTCTTTGCCATCGCTGGCGACAGTGCGATACTGCTGGCCGATGCCGATGTGCGTAGTGAAATCATGCTCTACAAGAATGCCGTGGGTTATGATGGTTATTATGGTGACGGCAAGGTGATGTCGGGGGCAACGGTCGTCAAGAATAGTAGGCCAGCAGAGTCCTATTACGAGGATTATCAGTTCAACATCTTCTCCGAGGAACAGGAAACCCTAGACGAAACATATTACCTGAACGGCAAACTCTCAACGGCTGAGGAATGCAAAGCGTTTCGGGAACAGCTTGGCGACACCATCGCTGCCCCAGCACTGCAGTGGCATCCCGTCAAGTCCATCGAGCGAACAGAAGAAGAATAACTAACTAAAAATACATATATTATGAAACAGACAATTTTAGTGACTGGTGGCACCGGTTTCATCGGGAGCCACACCACCGTGGAGCTGCAAGAGGCTGGCTACGAAGTGGTCATCATCG
The DNA here is from genome assembly GCA_017619275.1 of Prevotella sp. Classification (GTDB taxonomy): domain Bacteria; phylum Bacteroidota; class Bacteroidia; order Bacteroidales; family Bacteroidaceae; genus Prevotella. The sequence goes on from JAFZSR010000046.1 coordinate 22,497, forward strand.
ACAACCTGTCGAACAGTAATGCCAATGTCGTAGACGGCATCGAGAAAATCACGGGCATCAGACCTGCCTTCGAGAAGGTGGACTGCTGCGACATGGAAGCCTTGGAAGGCGTGTTCAAGAAATACCCCAAGATAGAGGGCATCATCCACTTCGCCGCATCGAAGGCAGTGGGTGAGAGCGTCGAGAAGCCGTTGCTCTACTATCGCAACAACCTCACCTCGCTCATCAACCTGCTGGAGCTGATGCCGAAGTACGACGTGAAGGGCATCATCTTCTCCAGCTCGTGCACCGTCTACGGACAGCCCTCGGACGAGAACCTGCCCGTCACCGAGAACGCCCCCATCCAGAAGGCCCTCTCGCCCTATGGCAACACCAAGCAAATCAACGAGGAGATTATCCAGGACTACATCCACAGTGGCGCTCCCATCAAGAGCATCATCTTGCGCTACTTCAATCCCATCGGCGCACATCCCACGGCACTCATCGGCGAGCTGCCCAACGGCGTGCCCATGAACCTCATCCCCTTCGTCACGCAGACCGCCATTGGCATTCGCAAGCAGCTGAAAATCTTCGGAAACGACTATAACACGCCCGACCATACCTGCATCCGCGACTACATCTATGTCGTCGACCTGGCCAAGGCTCACGTGAAGGCTATGGAGCGCGTGCTCGACCAGCCTGACACCGATGCAGTGGAAGTCTTCAATATCGGCACCGGCAAGGGACTGTCTACGCTGGAGGTGGTGGAAGGCTTCGAGAAGGCCACCGGCGTGAAGGTGAACTGGGAGTACGCCCCTCGTCGCGAGGGCGACATCGAGCAGGTGTGGGGCAATGTGGACAAGGCCAACAAGGTGCTGGGCTGGAAAGCCGACACACCCACCGACGAGGTGCTGAAGAGTGCCTGGCGCTGGCAGGAGAAGCTGCGCGAGGACGGGGTGCAATAACAACTGAATATAATCACTTCGAAGATGCTCATCTTCCCGCAGGCGAAAATCAACCTTGGGCTCAACATCGTTGAGCGCCGTCCCGATGGCTACCACAACCTGGAGACGGTGTTCTACCCTGTGCCACTGTGCGATGCCATAGAGGTGATGCCCATGGAACAAGGCTTCCCCTCGAAGGCCGACTGCGACTTGAAAGTCAGCGGCATCAGCGTGGAGGGCGACGAGCAAAACAATCTGGTGGTGCGAGCCTACCGTCTGCTGAAAAACGAGTTCCCACAGTTGCCTAGGCTGCACATTCACCTGCACAAGGCTATTCCCACTCAGGCGGGCATGGGCGGAGGCAGCAGCGACGCAGCTGCCATGCTGGTGTTGCTCAACCGCCATTTCCAACTGGGATTGTCTGAGCAACAGCTCATCGACCGTGCTGCCCAACTGGGAGCCGACTGCCCGTTCTTCGTCATGGCCGTTCCAGCATACGCCGAGGGAATCGGTGAGCGACTTCAACCCCTTTCGCTCAGCCTGAAGGGTTGGTGGCTTTCCATCGTCAAACCTCCAGTGTCAGTCTCCACACGTGAGGCTTTCGCTCGCATCACGCCTCAGCACCCCGATGCTTGCTGTCGTGAAATCGTGAGTCTGCCTGTGGAGCAATGGCAGAATCGGTTGGTGAACGACTTCGAAGCCAGTGTCTTCGCCCAGCATCCCCAGATTGGGCAGGTCAAGGAACAACTGCTTCGGCTGGGTGCTGTCTACAGCGCCATGAGCGGTAGCGGCAGTGCCGTCTTCGGACTCTTCCGCCAGCAGTTGGATGTGCAGCAGCACTTCCCAGAAATGTTCTCAGCAATTATTCAATTATCGTAATACAATTAACTAACAAACAAACTATTAAGAAAATGAAAAAGGTTTATGTATGCGTCATCATGGCCATGTCGCTGATGATGGCTCAGGGCATGAAAGCCCAAACAGTGGTCACTGAGCAGACAGCCCAGGGCATGACGGCCAAGGAATTGAAGAAGGCTCAAAAGGCCAAGGCCAAGGAAGAGAAGACCGCAAAGTTGTTGTTAAAGGCACAGGCTGCAGTTCCCAAGGCTGAGCAGAAGATGGAGAAAGCTCGCCAAAAGGCCGAAAAAGCACAGGATGCCTTTAAGGAGGCAGAAAAAGACCTTGATAAGGCTCGCAAGAAGGTCGAAGACCTGCAGAAGGACCTCGACAAGCTGATGAATAATTAAAAAACGCTGACTAAGCAGATTTTACCGATGGGAGTCGGTGAAATCTGCGTTGCCAGCAATTTGAATTCATTAATTGAGAATTGAAAATTGAATAGCGACAGCATCGTCATCATTCCTACTTACAACGAGAAGGAAAACATAGAGAAAATCATCCGCGCCGTCATGGGGTTGGAACATGGCTTCCATATCCTCGTCATTGACGACGGCTCGCCCGATGGCACTGCACAGATTGTGAAGCAGCTCATGGCCGGTGAGTTTGCTGGTAGGCTTCATCTCATGGAGCGCAGCGGCAAACAGGGGCTGGGAACGGCCTATATCGCGGGCTTCAGATGGGCCTTGGAGCGCGACTATGAGTATGTGTTCGAAATGGATGCCGACTTCAGCCACGACCCCAACGACCTGCCTCGTCTGTATGCTGCATGCCACGACGAGGGCTACGACTTGAGCGTAGGCTCGCGCTATGTGAGCGGCGTCAACGTGGTGAACTGGCCTATGGGGCGCGTGCTGATGAGCTACTACGCCTCGAAGTATGTGCGTATGGTGACGGGCATCAAGGTGCATGACACTACAGCTGGCTTCGTGTGCTACCGGCGGCGCGTGCTGCAGACCATCGAACTCGACAAGATACGCTTCAAGGGCTACGCCTTCCAAATCGAGATGAAATTCTCGGCCGTGAAAATTGGATTCAAGGTGAAGGAAGTGCCCGTCATCTTTGTCAACCGCCGTGAAGGCACCAGCAAAATGTCTGGCGGCATCTTCTCCGAGGCATTCTTCGGAGTGATGCGTCTGCGCTGGGATGGGTGGACAAGGAAATGGCCCAAGATAAAGGATGAAAAAACAGAGATGAGTGACGAACACCCAACCTCAAACACTTAAATCGAAATGATATGAGAAATACAAGACTCTTCTTATTGTCGTTAATCGTCTGCTCCGCTGCATTCACTACGGCAGAGGCTCAAGCCGACGAACAGGAATGGTATGACCTGACTGACCGCTATTTGGTGAACGCCTATTTTGACAACAACGTCAATTATGGCGTGGATGCTACCGGCAACGTGTCGACCAGTTTGCGCCCAGTGGCAGGCTGGTCGTCTGAAGTGACGCCCAATTCTGCTGTCGGTGGAGTCACTTTTGCCTATGGCACACAATCCACCTTCAACGCAGTCGCCATCCCCGCAACAGGTCCTGACGGCCAAGAGGGTGGGGGATGCCTTGCACTCTGTGCTTCGCTGAATGCCGATGTGGTGTTCTATCAGAAGATGAAAATGGCTCCTGGCAATTACAAGATGGTGGTGACCTCGCTGAATCTGAACGACCGTTCCCAGAGCGGTACCTTACTGTCGGGATGGTGGAAAGACAGCGATGTGAACACGCTCTCGGCACGAAACGAATTCCCCACGGGCGAATGGATCAACGACACCATCTGCTTCAGCATTGCCGAGATGACCCAGAGTCGTGTGCAAGTGGGATTGCGTTCTTCGGGCGGCACCGTCCGCAGGTCGGCCTATCTCATCATCGACCGCGTGCAGCTACTACGCGACCATCCCTTTGACGAGGTCGACGACGAGGCCCTCTCACCAGAAGTGATTGGCGATTCTCGCTTTGCTCGTGGAGCCACGATGGCTTTCGGCCGCATCAAGGAGGTATTGGGCGACAACATCGTGGAGCAGGGATACTGCTGGGCTACACATCCGCAACCCACCCTCGACGACAACCACACCACCACCAAGTTGGATAACAATGGAACCATCTATTGGCTGAAGGACCTGCAGCCCGCCACCATGTATTATATGCGTGCGTACGTGAAGACATCTGCAGGGCGCGTGGGTTATGCCGACGACATCAAGTTCTGCACCGTGCCCAAGGGCAACGTCACCTATTGGTATAATAATGGTGGCGACGAAGCTGCCAATAAGCGTGTGAACGATGCTGCCACCCGTGCTTGCGAAATATTCAACGACCTGTCGAGCATCGTGAAGCACTTCGCCATCGGCTATAGCTCGGGCACGCCTACTGCCGACTGCTACTATGCCGACGAGCCTTGGATGAACATGGGTGCCAACAGCAGCTACCAGCGTACTGGAACCATCATGCACGAGATGCAGCATGGCATGGGCGTCATTCCTTACACCACACAGTGGAACAAGAACATCCTGCGCGAGCGTCTCGACGGCGATGGGCGTGGCTCAGGTCATTGGCTGGGCGAGCGCGTCAGCGCCTTCCTCGATTTCTGGGACAACACCACTGGCTCGCAACTCAATGGCGACTATCAGCACATGTGGCCCTACGGCATCAATGGTGCCAGCGAGGACAATGGACGCAACGAGCTATACTTTGCCAACGCCATGATAGGACAGGCATTGGGCGAAGACGGCCTGGAGCATCGTTCAAACACTTTTGCCGAGCCGTGCTACATCTTTGACCAGGAAGACGACGTGAAATACTATCTCACGAGCGAGGCTGACGACCGTGGGAAGCTCACCTCGTTCCTCTCGGCCGACGAGAGTGGCAAGCTGTCGTGGCTCACGGTGACAGCTGATGAAGCGCGAAACGACGATCACGCTGCGTGGTACATCACCTTCACACCTGCCAACCAGTACTATCAGTTCCGCAACGCGGCCACCGGACAGTATCTCACCTACACAAGTAGTTTTAAGACCGTGGCTCGCAACAATCCCACCGCCAACGAGCAGTTGCACCTGATGAAAGGACGGGTGAAGGTGACGGAGGGCGGCAAGACACAGCGAGGCTTCTGGCTGGTGCATCCCACTGGCACGATGACGCCCAACTGCATGCAGGCCAATGCCAACGGCGCACTGGGGTCGGCTACGTTCAATCTGGCCAATAGTTCCACCCGTCAGCGCTGGCTCATCCTCACCGCCGACGAGCTGCAAGCAGCCACAGGCATTCAGCATACCATTGAGAACACTGAAACCTCGCAGCATCGTGACGCCATCTATGGACTCGACGGCCGACGCATCAACGTGTCGAAGAACCAGCTCAAGCCTGGCCTCTATATCATCAATGGACGCAAGTGCGTGGTGAAGTAAGGCCTTCGCTTACATGATAGCCTTGAAAATAGCCTTTTGGATATGCATAGCCCTTGTGGTATATACCTACGTGGGCTATGCTATTCTTCTTTGGCTGTTACTCAAGGTGAAACGCCTGTTCACAAAACCTCGCCCGCTGCCCGTGATGCCGCTTAACGAGGATTTGTGGCCCACGGTGACGTTAATGATTTGCGCCTACAACGAGCGCGACGTGATAGCCGAGAAGATGGAGAACATCCGCCAGCTGCGCTATCCACGTAGTCGCCTTTGCGTGATCTGGGTTACCGATGGCAGCACCGACGACAGCAATGAGCTGCTGCGCCAATATCCTGAGGTGACGTTGGTGTTCAGTCCCGAGCGACGCGGCAAGGCTGCGGCCATGCAACACGGAATCAGCGTGTCGACGGCTTCCATAGTGGTCTTCACCGATGCCAATACGCTGCTCAACGAGGGGGCGTTGGTGGAGATTGTACGCCAGATGCAACGTCCTGGCGTGAGCTGTGTGTCGGGTGAGAAGCGTGTGAAAGCTCGCGCTCAGCTTGCCGAGGGCGATTCACAAGCCGCAGCCGAGGGCGAAGGACTGTACTGGCGCTATGAGAGTACGCTGAAGCGCTGGGACAGCGAACTCTATTCGGCTATGGGCGCTGCAGGCGAGCTCTTTGCCGTGAAGATGGAGCATTACCGCCAGCCTCCATCCAACGCCCTGCTCGACGATTTCATGATGTCGATGCTCATTGTGAGCGATGGCCATCGCATAGCCTATACCAGCGAAGCCTATGCCAGCGAGTACGGCTCTGCCTCGATGGCCGACGAGTCGAAACGCAAACGCCGCATCGCAGCTGGAGGACTGCAAAGCATCTGGTGGCTGCGCTCGCTGATGAATCCCTTCCGGCATCCTCGTGTTTTCTTTCAGTTCATCTCTCACAGAGTGCTACGCTGGAGCATCACACCTTTTGCACTTGCAGCTCTGCTGCCCTTGAACATCGCCTTAGTGCTGATGCATGCGGGCACCGTCTATGTCATCATCGCTGTGATGCAGTTGCTGTTCTATGCGGCAGCCTTCCTTGGCTGGCAATTGGCATTGCAGGGGCGTAAGAACAAGTGGCTCTACGTGCCCTACTATTTCTTGTTCATGAATTTCAACGTGTTTCTCGGCATTCCCTATCTCTTCAGCCACGGCAAAGGAGGAATGTGGGAGAAAGTTCGTCGTGCGTGATTTATGCAAAAAACGGCAAAAGATAATGCCGATTGAAAAATAATGTGTACTTTTGCAGCCTGATAGAAGCAAATTGCAAGTGATGGGAAAGCTGGCCGTTTATAAATATCTCTCGTTCATGCTCCTGGTGTTCACGCTGCTGGTGGCGGCGTTTATCATCATGGGCCTTTTTGGCGGTAATGCCAATCCTGCCACAGGTACGGCTATGGCGCTCACCGTCTATGTTTTGCCTTTGTTGATTGTTGTCGACTTCATTCTGCTGGTGTATTGGTTGTTGCGCCGTCGCTGGTATTGGGCTGCGATCCCCGGTATCGTGTTGCTTTGCTGCATCCCCTACATCGGCACACTCTATCAAGTGGGGTTCTTCCGTGGCGGCGACGAAGGGAAGAATACCCTCAACATTGCCACCTACAACGTGGCTCTCTTTGGCCGCGAGATGAATGGCTTCAAGGCCGAAGACATCCTCTCGCTGATGAAAAACCACCAGACCGACATCCTGTGCATGCAGGAGTATATGGACCAGAGCGGCGACCGTCGTAATTCGCACAACTACCTGAAATATTTTACTGCCAAGGCAACCGGCCGTCACGACATGGTCATCTACAGCCGCTTCCCCATTATTGACTCGCTGACCATCGACTTTGGTCCCGGCACCAACAACAGCGCCATGTGGGCCGATGTCGATGTGGATGGCCATGTGCTGCGTGTGTTCAATGTGCATCTGGAGACCACCGGCATCAATCGTGCCCTGCGAGAGGCTTCCAAGCAGGAGTCGGATGGACAGCTGGTGGAGCGCAGCTCGCTGCTGAAGATTATCTATGGAAAATACACCCGTGGAATGGTGGTACGTGCCCGACAGGCCGACCTGGTGGCAGCCGAAATTAAAAAGAGCCCCCATCCCGTGGTGCTATGCGGCGACTTCAACGATGTGCCCTATTCCTACGTCTACAAGACCATGAAGGGCGATTTGGTGGATGGGTTCAAAGAGTGCGGAAAAGGGTTTATGTACACCATGCGCGAGGGCATCAAGCGGGTGCGCATCGACTACATCTTTCACAGTGAAGCTTTGAAGGGCATCAACTACTACAAGTACAATGTGACGTATAGCGACCACTTGCCGGTGTTCATGAGGCTATCACTTTAAATCTTATTCTGAACGAGCGTTCCTTTTCGTCCCAGTTGGTGCCCAGCATCTCAAAGTGTCCTATCTGCGACGTGCTTCTCACGTGACGGCCGATACAAGGGCAGACGTCGTAGTCGCCGATGCGCACCAGCCTGATTTCGTTTCCGGCATCAGCGGGTAGGCGGTCCAAGCTCACGCCTTCGGGCAGATGATGGCGCCCCACCATCTCTAAAGTCACGGGCAGATCCTGTTCTATCAGCTCGTTCATCCGCCGTTCAATCTCCTTTTCCTGTTTTCGGTCGGGCTTCTGATCCAGGTGGAAGCTCATCTTGCTTTTCTTTCTTTCCACGTGGGCATTGTAGCTGCGCTCACAGCCAAACATCCTCACCATCGTTTGGTTCAGCAGATGTTCGGCGGTATGGGCAGGAGGGAACGCCACGTCGCGCTCCTCCAGCATGTCGAAGTCGTAGTCGGATTTTGATGCCATAATTTCACATTTTTCCTAAGCCGCTGCAAAATTACGAAAAGTCGAGGGCAAAACAAAGAAACTTTTTCCTTTTTTTCTAAAAATGCAGCGTAAAATGTGATTCTTGCCAAATGGAGATGCAAGCAGGAGAAATGAGCGGAGCTATGTGTAGAAATGATGTGGTTTGCGTGCTGGGCATGGGGCTGCTGTAAAAAAATGTCCGATTTATTTGCTATATTCGGAAAGAATGATTAACTTTGCGCCCGAAAAATAAGATTGAACATGCAAAGCATAAAAATTCTGTTCGCGGCTTTCATTGCCATGAGCCTTTTTTCATGTGGCTCTTCAACCAGTAAAAATGATAAGGCGCCAGTTGTCGTTGGGCCAGGTTTGGCCATCAACGAGGAGAGCTTCCCCGATTTGAACCTGCAGAAGTTTTTCCTGTCGCAGGGCTATGGTGCCGATGGTGCCATCAGCGACGAGGAACTTCAGTCTGTCACCATGCTCGACCTGTCGAACATGCAGCTGCGCTCTCTTTCGGGCATCGAGCGCTTTCCAAACCTCAGCGTGCTGAAATTAAACGGCAACGTTCTGGAAGAGTTTGACGTGCCCGCAATTCCCACTTTGGAAGAGTTGTATTGTGCCAATTGCGGCATGAAGCGTCTGAATGTGAAGGCTTGCCCACAGCTGCGCGTCTTGTATTGCCAGGAGAATAAGCTCGATTCGCTCATCCTCGAAGGGATGCCTCTGCTGGAGCAGGTGGAGGCCAACAATAACGTGATGAAGAAGGTGGTGTTTACCGACTGTCCCCAGCTCCGTACCATCAACTTGGCTTCCAACAAGTTGTCGGCTGCCGACCTGAGCAAGTGCGCCGCATTGTACGACCTTAATGTCGCCGAAAACCCATTGCAAATCGAGAATATCGATGTTGATGCCTTTGTGAAGAATCTGCCAAAGGCCACCGCTTCCGACGCCGTCACTCCTCCTCATGCCCCCACCATCGTGGGCCTCGACGAGGGCAGCCTGAGCAACAACAACAAGAACATGCTCAAACAGAAGGGCTGGAGCCTGAAGTAAGTGAGAAGTGAGAAGTGAAAAGTGATAAGTATGGTTAGACTTGGGGATATCCAAAGTCTAACCATTTTTTATTTCCCACCTCTCACTTCTCATCTCTCAGAACTAACCATACTTCTCACTTTTCACTTCTCACCTTTCACTTAAAAAGCCTCTCACCTCTCACTTCTCACTTATAGCCCTTGCCACAGTGTGTGCGGTGGTCCATGCTGCCTGTAGGTTGAAGCCACCGGTGATGCCGTCGATATCGAGCACCTCGCCGGCAAAGAAGAGGCCTGGCCTGGTGGGGCTCTCCAGCGTGTTGGGGTTGACGGCCTTAAGGGCAATGCCCCCGCAGGTTACGAACTCGTCGCGATGGGGGGCACGCCCACTGATGGTGTATTCATCGCTGACGAGCACGTTAGTCAGTCGGCGCATCTCCTTGGCGTTCATGCCTCCCCACGGTTGCTCGGCGCGCTGTCCCAATGCTTTCGTGGCCAGATAGCTCCAAAGGCGCTGGGGCAACATGGGCAAGGGCGGCTGATGAGTCACGTTACGGCGTGCATGCTGCTTCTCGGCCGCTACGATGGCTTGCAAGGTGGTGGCCTCGTCGGTCCCCGTCCAGTTCAGCATCAGCGGTGAGTGGTAGTTGGCTTCGGCTAGATGGCGTGCGGCATAGCTGCTGAGCCGCAGGATGCACGGCCCGCTCAGCCCCCAGTGGGTGATGAGTAGCGCCCCTTGCGCCCTAAGCTTTGTGCCGGGAATCAAGGCCTGAACGTCCTGCACCACCAGTCCTGTCAGCCGTTGAAGCGCCTCGTCGGCGATGCCCAGTGTGAACAGCGACGGCACGGGCGGTTCCACCTCGTGCTCCAGCCATTGCAAGCCCGCTTGCTTCGGTTGGCCGCCAGTGGCTATGCACACATAGTCGTAGTCGGCAAGGGCATCGAGCGACGTGATGCGGCAGCCCGTCTTAATGTTGATGCCCCGCCGAGCCGATTCGTCGAGGAACAGCTGGATGATGGTGTGTGAATCTTGTGAGCGGGGAAAGACACAGCCGTCGGCCTGGGCTGTCAAGGCCACCCCACGCTGCTCAAACCACTGCCACGTATTCTGGTGGCCAAAGTGCTTCAGCAGTCGTCCCATCACGCGGTGGCCGCGTGGGTAGACTTCTCGCAGGTCGTTGATATGGGCAAAAGTGTTGGTGAGATTGCAGCGTCCACCGCCCGAAACCTCCACCTTCCTCAGCACGCGGCTGCTGCTCTCCAAGATGTCCACCTGCATCTGCGGGCACCTCTCCTTCAAGTTGATGGCCAGAAAGAATCCTGCTGCGCCGCCACCCACAACGGCTGTTCTCTTCGTCTCCATGCTCATTTCATTCTTTTCCGCAAAAATACAACTTTTATGCGAATCGACAAAGGATAGCACCTGTTTTCTTCTATAAAAATCCAAAAACGATGCGCAGCCCTTCCCATCCCCGGGGATGGGGTAGGGGGGTCTAAATTTTTTCCCTCTTTCTTTTTGCACTCTGCCAATCTTTTTGTATTTTTGCAGACACATTAGAAGAATAGGATGAAGAAGATCATAAAACTGTTATGCACGTTGTTGGCATTGCTGCTGCCAGCCACAGCGGTGTTTGCCGGCCATCGGCTGCTGGCGCTTAACTTCAAGTCGCTGCAGGTGGTGTTGAACGACGACTGGCGGGCACTGCCCGTAATGAAGCTAGGCAGCGACGATGTGCTCCACATCGGCTTCGACGAGCTGTCGCACAACGTTCACCGCCTGGTGTATCACCTGGAGCCCTGCAACCCCGATTGGACGCCCTGCGAAGGACTTTTCGAGAGCGACTGGCTGGAGGGTTTCAACGACCGCCCCATCGAGGACTACGAGAAATCGCTTAACACCACCGTCCTCTACACCCATTACAGCATGCAGCTGCCCAACGACGACACGCGCCTGCGGATGAGCGGCAACTACCGCCTCCACATCATCGACGAGGACGACGACGACCGCACGGTGGCCATCATAGAGCTGCGCGTGGTGGAGCCTGTGGCCGATATGAGCATAGGCGTCACCACCAACACTGACGTCGACCTCAACGTCAGCCATCAGCAGCTCTCGATGAACCTGCGCTACGGGCCACTGCGCGTGGTGAACGCTGCCGAGCAGATACAGACCATCGTTATGCAGAACGGACGCGAGGACAACATGAAGGTGAACGTCCGCCCCAACTACGTCACCACGCAGGGCATGCAGTGGGAGCACAACCGCCAGCTCATCTTCGACGCTGGCAACGAATACCGCAAGTTCGAGGTGCTCGACCCCTCGCACCCCACCTTCGGCTTGGCACATATGACGTGGGACGAGTCCACGCGCACCTTCCATGCCGTGCCCTTCGTGGCCGAGCCGCGTCGCAGCTACATCTACGACGAGGATGCCGACGGCGCCTTCGTGCTGCGCAACGAGGATCGCGACGACGAAGCCCCGTTCATCTCCGACTATGTCTATGTGCACTACAAGGCGCGCCCCGTTCGCCACTATGCCGATGCCCGAATCGTGGTCGATGGGCGGTGGGCGGTGGAACCCATGGAGAACTACGTGATGACCTACGACGAGACCGACCAGTCGTACAATGTCGTGGTGATGCAGAAGCTGGGCTACTACAACTACCAACTGCTGATGGTCGACCTCGACGGCAACACCCACACCCTGCCCGAAGAAGGGTCGTTCTTCCAGACCGAGAACCGCTACCAGGCTTTCGTCTACTACCGCGAGGTGGGAGGCCGCTCCTGGCGGCTGGTCGCCTTCTGCGAAGGCATCAAAAGATAGTCCGTCATTCGTAATTCCTAATTTCAATTAAATACATGAACAAAACAACCGACAAATGCTTACGAGGATGGTCCGTCCTTGTATTCGGCACAATGATCTTATGCCTTACGTCGTGCAAGAAGAGCGTCACGTCAGCCCCCCAGGCTGTGGAGCAACTGCCCACCGAAGCCTCTGTGCAGGAAGTGACGAAAGAGGAACTCATTCGCACCTCGCAGAGCTGGGACGGTGTCGAACTGCCCGATTATTTCACTGGACGCCCCGAACTGGTGGCTATGAAGTATGTGTTTCCAGCTGGACAGAAGCTGGGCTGGCACCACCATCCCGCAATGAACTATGGCGTGCTGGTGCAAGGCGAGCTTACCATCATCGGACAAGACGGCCAGACGAAGGTCGTTCATGAGGGAGAAGCAGTCGTAGAAATGGTGGGCACCATACACCACGGCGAAAACCGGGGCACTAAGCCTGCTGTGCTCTACATGTTCTACCTCTCGCAAAAAGACCTGCCACTTGCCGTTCAACACCCTGAAATACCCTTGGAGTAATGAGAGACACAAACCTATCCACAGAACGAGTGTTCCAGCTGTTCAAGGAGCTGAACCAGATTCCCCGTCCGTCGCATCATGAAGAGCGTGTGGCCGACTATCTTTGCCAGTTTGCCGAGCGGCTGCATTTGCCCTATCGGCGCGACCCTGAGAACTGCGTCGTCATCAGCAAGCCCGCCACGCCGGGGCATGAGGACGCAGAACCCATTGTGCTGCTCAACCACATGGACATGGTATGCGTGGGCATGAGCGACCCCCTGACGACGCCCATCGAGGCCTACGTCGAACAGGGATGGATGAAAGCCCGTGGCACATCGCTGGGCGCCGACAACGGCATCGGACTGTCGATGGCGCTGGCCGTGCTCGAGAGCGACGAGGTGGTGCATGGCCCCCTGGAAGTCATCACCACCACCAACGAGGAGGACGGCATGTCGGGCGCCTCGCAGCTCAGCGAGGACTTCCTGAGAGGCCGCAAGGTGATCAACCTCGATTCCGAGGACTACGACACCATCACCACCGGAGCCGCCGGAGCCTGTCTGCAGTTCCATCGCATACCTGCTCACCCTGTTCCCCCCAGGAGCGATGACGCCTGCTGGTGCAGCATCCGATTCCAGGGTGGGCTGGGGGGCCATTCGGGTGTCGACATCAACAAGCGGCGTTGCAGTGCCGTCGTAGCCGCATCTGCCCTCTTGTCAGCCCTTCGCCAGGCGTCAGAAACGGTTGAAATCGCTTCCATCAACATCGGCGAGGCCAATGCTTCCATCGCCTCTTCGGCCGAGATTGTCGTCTGCTTCCCATCGGACTGCTCCGAATATGTGAAGCAGCAGGCGACGCTGACGAACCAGTGGCTGCAACAAGAGTTTGCCGATAGTGACCCTGCCATGCACTGCACCATCAGTCCGTGCGACCCTCTTCCTTCGGTCATCAACCACGAGGCTGTCGAAGCCCTGCTGTCTTGTCTGGGACAGATTCCTCAAGGGGTGGTGAAGATGAGCGACGTGATGCCGGGAACGGTGGAGACCTCGAACAATGTGGGGCGCATACAGTCGGAAGCGGATTGCATCTTCGTGTCTACCCACACCCGCAGTTTCATCGACAGCGAGATGGATGCCCTGAGCCGCCGCATCGCCAGCACGTTTGCAGCTTGTGGCGCCAAGAGCACGACAGTGATGTCGGCTCCCGCCTGGCAGGAAGACCAGCAGTCGGCATTCCTGCAACTCACCTCCGACACCTTCTTCGATGTGCTGGGCTGGCGGCCCCGCATGGTGGCCATGCACTTCGTGCTCGAAGCCGGATTCTTTGTGCAGCATTATCCTGGCATTCAGATTGCCAGCATAGGACCGCGCATCGTGGAGCCGCACTCCACCAGCGAGCGGGTGGAAATCTCCACCATCGACGACATCTGGCGCGTACTCATCGAATTGCTGAAAAGACTCGCCTGAACCAGCGACGCGCACCTCTGACGTATAATAATCGCATATATTTTTAGGACAATAGAACAGTCCTTTTTGCGGTGCAGGGTATTTCTCAACAAAGGTTAAAACACAACACTGCAGTGCAGGGTATTTCTCAACAAAGGTTAAAGCGCGTCACTGCAGTGCAGGGTAATTCTCAACAAAGGTTAATGAAATGGTGTTTGTGGTGGAGGAAATTGAAACACCAAAATATGTTGCACTACTTGCACTGCTTGCACCAGACGCCAGAAACCTGGAATCTGAAGCCTGGATATTTATTCATTTCTCTCGGAGGCATTTTCTTGAAATTTGGCGCCTACTTTTGAAAAAATCTCACGTGGGAAATTTTCAAAAGTCGGCACCAAATTTTCAGACGGCGTTCTGGGGCGCACAAATGAATATCTATACATGTCACCATGCATAAACATGCAAATCTTGGAGCACAGTGCAAGTAGTGCAAGTAGTGCAGGTAATTTTCCATTTACATTTCTTGGTGTCAGGTGCAAGTAGTGCAAGGTGTTTTCTTAGAAGTACTATGGAGTTAACCAGTGATTACAAAAGAACCGTCCCTCTGTTATTTTTCTCTTTCGCTTGATTCATAGATGTCACGCAACTTCTGCTGAAGCAGAGCCTTATCTAGCAGGCGTAGCTTGTACTCTGCAACCATCGTTGGCGACAGGCTTCGACTCAGTGCATATTCAACCACTTCGTCGTCCTTGTCCTTGCAGAGTAGCACACCAACGCTCGGCTATAATCTGGATGTCTCATTTGTCCACACCATATCAAATAATATCTGTGTTACACTTCATGTCCATAGGAATCAATTACCTCTGAGTGAAGTTTACTAGTGGAAAATACTCTTCACGCAAAACAATCTCTGCAGCTTCCATCAGTTCAGGACGAGGCTCCCATACCCAAAGACCATTCTCGCCGCGGCCTCGTGTCATCGCCGTAGACCAACAACGTGGTATGCCATCCTGATCTTCCACTGCAAAGTTGAGCATTCTTTGAGCCCTACGACCTAAAGCTGTATTACATGCATTGAACGACTCCCATTTAATGCCAAAACGTTTTTCAAGTTCTTGTAATGGGATACGTCTATTGGGCTCTGTGACCTGTAGATAGCACTGCAACATCCTCTTTATGCCATTTGAGGCACCACGAATAATCTTAACCCATAAATCAACGGATATCTCTAAGGGCACACACCAATATCCATCGATGTTTTCAGATCTATAAATTGTAAAGGGCCTATCGTCAATCAACTCTATCGCCTTCGACCCTTTCCCAAATTGCGGACGCTTATATTCAAACCTTGGTATCTGGCCCTTTTCGAAAATCGTTTTCCATGAATTGTAGTTCTTTACGTTGAATATGGCATAGCCATCTGCATCGAAGCCATCTACCAAACGATAACTGGCTATTAGTTCCTGCTTCTGTTCTTTTGACAGCGTTGGCACCCAGAGGTTATCAAACTTAGCCTTCAAGCCTTCCTTGGTATAACTATTAACACTCAATCTCGATTTTCTGATAAAATCGTGAACAGTGAGCATTAACTTATTCAACCTTCCCTTGTCAACATAAGTAAAATCAAACTGAGTCACGGGTACCGCCATGCTGGCCAGCAAATCGTCTGCCGTAAAAAATGCATTTAAGCCATCATCGCCCATAGCCAAATAAACCTCATAGACTACGGCTCTAGTTATATCTTCAATTCTGTCTGTCATAATAATCAAATATTTGGTAATTCTCTAACCAGTTCTTGTAGTAAAGGATATGCTTGTTCAAATGAAACAAACTTATAATAGAGCCAGGCATGTCCTTTCTTGAAGTATTTCTTTCCACGAACAAGATTCCATACTTTAGGATCAATTTCTTTTCGATATGGAGCACCTTCTTTTGTTAAAGCTATAACAACACTATTTGCTTCATTATATTGATAGTTCCATATAAAGACACTGAAAAATGCTGGGGTTCCCCTATATGGGACTGTTGTACCCACAGCCATATGTGCTTTAGTGCTATCATCAAAAAAGTTTTCCGGATAATCCCTTTGTAGATATGACAGCCATTCTTGCATAGCTAATTTCGTCTTTTCTTTACGTATTTTAGCAAGATGCTTGACAACCTCATTGATGTCAATCTTAGGCAGCTTATGAATCAACTGAACTAATCTTTCTGCATCTGCAATAGCACTTTCACTATTGCTGAAATACTCTCGTAACTGCTTTTCTATTTCTTTCTGTGCCATATTGTCAATGTTGTCTATATCTAATTTTCTACGTAAAAAGTCAATGAATAGGAAACAGGAGTGTTCAAAATGTGGATTATCTTTAATCTCCTGAACTTCTTTCGAAGATTCTAACCACGGAAGTATTTTTTCTTTGAATCCTAAAAGTTTATACCTATCTTTGAATCTTTCTTGATATGAATCTCCACCCCTTCCTTCCCAGGAATTAGGAGAGGGTTGATGTTCATTTGTTGAAGGTAGATATGCCACATATATTTGGTCTTCATTAAAGTTATAGGATCCCCCCATCATAGCCTCAATATAGTTGGCCAACTGATTTGGCTGATCCAGAGCATCCCAAATCTTATTCTCCATGACAATAGCATACTTATCTTTTTCATAGACAAGGATGTCTATACGTTTATCATCTTTGACAAACTCCTCAGTACTGATTGTAGGAGATTTTATCATTGCTGCGAGGTTATCTCCCCAAAACTTTTTTACGAAGCTTTTGAGAACGCGGTACTCGCTATTGGTCTCCTGCAAAAAGAAGCCTGCCAAAATCTTACTGACCTTAGGTTCGTCAGGTTCCGCATTAAGTAAGGCGTTAAAATGGTATTTGGCTTTTCCTTTGACATTATCCTTAGCTCTTTGGATTCTGTCAAATATCTCCAGCAAAACGCCAATAGTATTTTTCTCAACTATGAAGTTACTTGCCATGAACGTTCGTTTTAAGTCATTATTAGGTGCAAAGATAGCGAAACTTTTTCAAAAGTAGTCGCAATCTCCTACTATGATAACATCTTTTAGCCTTTCGACATTCCTGCCCTATCCAACAATGCATAAGTTTCATTAATTCTAATGCCACCATTTTTATACTCGACAATATTGACTCTATTTGCCTTGCTTTTCTCACATGGGCCATCATCATTGAAATAATATGCAATGGAATAATCACCACCACTTGGAGTGGGGTTGTCGCTTCTTTCCATGTAGCGTGGGTCAAATACTGGCTCTGGAGTGTCAACACGTGGGCCTACAATCTCTTCAATTATCGCCCTGAATTCTTCATCTGTCATAGACTCGACGTCTATATGTCTCTTTTTCTTCTTCATCGTTTCTCTGTTTTTATTAACCCAACTTTGACACTTTGATTATTTTTCAAAAAAGTTTCACTTGATTTTCAGACAGTTAGCGCTCAGAAGTGGCTAAAACCTCGTTGTAGAACACAGCGGTTTAGAAAATAAGTTGTACCTTTGCAGCATGAATTTCACGTCGCAGATGAGATACAACCCTGAGACTGGCGAGTATGAGAAATACTACCGCCTGAAGGAGTCCTACCGCAATGCCAGCGGCCGTGCCTGCACGCGCATCCTGCTGAACGTTGGCTTCATCCACGGCCTGCTTCCTGAGGAGATCCGCGACATATCCTGCGGGCTGACCTACAAGTACGAGCACCAGGGCGAGCGTGAGCTGTGGGACGACCAGATGGCCGTTTACAATGAGGCTGTCCGT